>JAITTH010000151.1 GCA_031287295.1 Eubacteriales Family XIII. Incertae Sedis bacterium | reverse complement strand
ATAAAATGTTCTGCGCAAGCTGTGTGTGCGGACCCGCTGCGGGACCGATCGGAGACCCGATTTTTGTTCCGCATACCTTTACAGGTTTACAGACCTGCAGGTCGCCCTTTTCACCATAGAATTTTTCCTGCGGAATGCCAAAGATACTCCCGCTTTTCTCATATTCGGCAAGTGCTGTTTCTACCAGATCACCAAAGGCCATCGGTCGCATCATTTCGCTCATTTTTCGCTCCTTGCAAAGATCGGCAGGTCCCTTTTCAGGAAAATCCCGCGCCCTTTTCTCCCGACAAACGCGCCGTCACGCATCACAATTTCTCCGCGCGAGATGGTCATAACCGGTTTGCCTTGAACCGGGATTTCTTCATAGGGCGTATAATCTACATTTTCATGGAGGAAGCCCTGTTTCATCGTCCACGTTATCTCCGGATCAATCAATACGATATCTGCGTCGGAACCGGCTTTCAGAACCCCTTTTCGCGGATAAAGTCCAAATCGTTTCGCCGGATTCTCACTCGTGAGTGCCGCAAAATGACGGGCGCTCATACGCCCATTCAGTACCCCTTCCGAAAACAAAAGGGACATACGTGCTTCCACGCCCGGCATCCCGTTCGGGCATTTTGTAAAATCGTCTTTCCCGAGTTGTTTTTCAACCGAATACCGAAAAGAACAATGATCGGTTGCAACCGTATCGATTCTGCGACTCGAAACCGCAGACCACAGCGCATTACAGTCACGCGGTTTTCGAAGAGGAGGACTTAGGATATACTTCAATCCTTCGTCTCCCGGCAAATCGTACTTGCTCTCGTCGAGCAGCAAATATTGCGGACAGGTTTCCGCAAAAATCGTTTGATGGCCTCTCCTGCGATAAAACCCAACCATCTCCACGCCGATTTCGGTACTGAGATGCACAATATAGATGGGCGCATTCCCGGCTTCTTCCGCGAGCGCGAGAACACGGGAAACCGCTTCCCCCTCACAGGTCTGTGGGCGGCTTTTCGGATGCCAATGCGGACTGCACTTTCCTTCTCGAATCCATTCGTTTCGCAAAAATGTGAGCATCTCATGGTTTTCACAGTGCACGGCGGGAAGAAGACCAAGGTCACGCGTCACCCGCAGCAAACGAAAAATTCCATCGTCGTGAAGCCTGTAATCGTAGGTCGTATAAAATTTAAAACTCGTAATTCCTTCATCGCGCAGCTCGGCGAGCTCACGAAAAATCTCATCATCCACATGCTGTATGACCCCGTGAAAGCCATAATCGATGACGGCTTTGCCCTCCGCCAATCGGTGATAAAGGTCAATCTGATGATGGAGCGAGCAGCCTTGGGGTCCGAAACCGGGGTGATCGATGATGGTTGTCGTTCCGCCACATGCCGCAGCGACAGTCCCGGTGTAGAAATCGTCAGAAGCGTGCGCAAATCCAACATCCAAATCGAAATGCGTGTGCACATCAATGCCACCCGGGAGGACATAAAGTCCGGACGCATCGATCGTTTCTTCCCCGGGTCTTTCGACAAGTTTTTCGGCAACTTCCTCAATGCGATCGGCATCTGTACGAAGATCGCCGAGGAAGACATCTCGTTCTCCCACGAGGATCCCACCGCGAATCAACATAGGATGGTACCTGTCTTTCCGTCCAACGCTTCTTTTGCGGTCGTCAGTTTGGTAATCAAAGTCGTTCTGCCCGCACCGGAGCGAACAAAGTCTATCGCAGCTTCGATTTTCGGTTGCATGGAGCCCTTCCCGAAATGACCCTCTGCCATGTATACATCTGCCTCGTCTGCCGTCAGGCGATCAACTTGACGCTCTTCAGGTCTCCCAAAACTCAGCGATACCTTCTCCACCGTCGTCAGAATGATGAGCATTTCGGCATCGATGAGCTCCGCCAGTTTCGCCGCCGCACGATCTTTATCAATTACGGCACTCATTCCGTGATATTGCCCATCTCTCATCGCCACAGGAATACCGCCGCCACCACAAGCAATCGGTACCTGCCCGGCTTCCGTGAGCAAACGAATGGTTTCCTTCTCCACGATGTCCAACGGCAAAGGAGAGGCAACCATACGTCGATAACCGCGTCCACTGTCTTCCTCCACAACCTCACCGTGAGCTCGAATTTTCAGGGCATCTTCTTCCGACAAAAAGCCCCCGATGGGCTTGCTGGGATTTTCAAACGCGGGGTCTTTGGGATCGACAACAACCTGTGTGATGATGGTGCTTACCTCTTTTTTGATTCCACGTTTGTCGAATTCATACCGGAGCACGTTTTGCAAATCATAGCCGATATATCCCTGACTCAGCGCCACACATACCGACATCGGAAGGACGGGGAAATGATGATCCACGAGTGCTGCTGTTTCAAAAGCTGTTTCAATCATGCCGACCTGAGGTCCGTTTCCGTGCACAACAATCACTTCATGTTCCATGCTTATCAGATCTGCAATCGAAACGGCAGCAACCTTCGCCGCCTCCATCTGCGCATCCAGATTATCGCCAAGCGCATTTCCGCCAAGCGCCAAAACAATACGCATTTTATTTTCCAAACCTTTCGAGACCGTGCGCGCACAGCGACTCGAGTTTTGTTACGGGATCTTTCATCTTGCTTAAAAAAATCATTGCTGCAATGATATACGGTTTATAGCTTGCCTCTTTGTAAAGCAAGGTGCGATAGCGATCAAACACCTCTGCTGCCACCTCGCCATGTTTACAGCTGACGTCGCTGATATCGGCAGGAAGACAATGCAAATACAAGGCATTTCCCCCTGCCGTTGTCTGCATGAGCGCCTCTGTGCATTCCCAATCCATGTGCTCCGCATTCTTCGCCAGAAGTTCCTTTTCCAATTGATCGATTCCGGAAAAATCGCCCTGACCATACAAATCGGTACGCTTTTGCATCGCGGAAAACGGTGCCCAACTTTTCGGGTAAACGATATCGGCATCCGCAAATGCGTCTTGCATCGAATGGGTAACACGAAACGATGTACCGTTTTGCTGTGCATTTTGCTTGGCAACGTCGAGGACGTTTTCCATCACCTCATATCCTTCAGGATGTGCCAATACGACATCCATGCCGGCCCGTGTAAACAGTCCAATCACACCCTGTGGAACCGAAAGAGGCTTACCGTAGGACGGTGAATACGCCCACGTCATGGCAACCTTCTTCCCTTTGAGGTTTTCCGCCCCGCCGAAATGGTGAATCACATGGTTCAGATCTGCCATCGTCTGCGTTGGGTGATCGATGTCGCATTGAAGATTGACCAAGGTCGGTCGTTGCTCCAACACGCCTGTTTCAAATCCTTCTTTCAGGGCATCGGACACCTCATGCATGTAGGCATTGCCCTTTCCGATGTACATATCATCACGAATGCCAATGGCATCCGCCATAAAAGAAACCATATTCGCCGTTTCGCGAACCGTTTCACCATGCGCAATCTGAGATTTTCCTTCGTCCAGATCTTGTACGGTGAGCCCCAGAAGATTGCATGCCGAAGCAAAACTGAAACGTGTGCGCGTCGAATTGTCACGGAAGAGAGAGATCCCAAGACCACTATCGAAGATTCGCGTTGAAATATTATCTTCCCGAAGTGCCCTTAGGGTATCCGCCACCGTAAATACTGCCGTCAACTCATCCATCGATTTTTCCCAGGTGAGGAAAAAATCTTCTCCATACATCTTTTCGAATTTGAGATTACGCAGTATGGGTATATATTCTTTCAAAATTTCGGTATGGTTCATAGCTGCCTCCATTACACTTCCACATAGATGCGCGGGATCGCTGCATACACTGCCGCCGCGCGCACCAAGTCTTCCTTCCATGTTTTCTCGTTTGGCGCGTGCGCCTGTGCTTCTTTTCCGGGTCCGAATCCGATGCACGGAATGTTGTTGCGCCCCATAATGGACACGCCGTTTGTCGAAAAGGTCCACTTATCGACAATCGGTTCCCCATACAGTCCCCGATACGCCTCTATGGTCGCCTGCGCGCATGCGGCGTCTTCCGGCAACACCCAAGTTGGGAAGAAACATTCGATCGGATACACAAGATCGGTGTAACTCGCCCGCTCGTATTCATACATGGAAACAATTGCTTCGTACTTTTGAACGGCGGGCAAAGCACGCAGTTCTTCAAGCGCCGACTCCCACGTCTCTCCATCCGTAAGACGGCGATCGATGGAAATGGCACACATATCGGCAACGGCGCATCGTGACGGCGACGAAAAAAAGATCTGCGAAACGGCAAGTGTGCCCTTCCCCAGGAAAGCATCATCCTTGAGCCTTTCGTTTAAATCTTTCACCTCGCCAATAATTTCGCCCATCTTGTAAATTGCGTTATCGCCGCGCTCCGGCGCACTGCCATGGGCGGAAACACCTGCGACTTCAACGCGAATTTCCATGCGTCCACGCTGACCGCGGTTGATTTTTCCATCTGTCGGCTCCGTAATGACAACAAATTCCGGACGGATATTTCCTTCTCGAATCATGTATTCCCAGCAAAGACCATCACAGTCTTCTTCTTGTACCGTTCCCGAAACCAACACACGATAACGCGCATCCAGCAGACCGAGATCTTTCATGATCTTTGCCCCGTAGACTGCAGAAACCACGCCACCAAGCTGGTCGCTTGCACCACGACCGCCGATCTCCGTTTCGTTCTCATACCCCTCATAGGGATCAAAATCCCAATTCTCCGGATTTCCAATGCCCACCGTATCGATGTGACCATCAAATGCGATGAGCCTATTTCCGCTGCCCATCAGACCGATGACATTTCCCATTTTGTCGATTCCGGCTTCGTCAAATCCCAGTTTTTGCATTTCAGATAGAATGCGCGCTGCCGTTTCCTTTTCTCCACAGCTTTCACCCGGAAGGCGAATGAGATCGCGCAAAAATGATGTCATATCCGGCAGATAGTTTTCTGCTGCGTTACGTATGGCTTGATAATCCATAAGCTTCCTCCTATAATTGTGCTTCTATGCGAATCCTTCCTACGAAGGACAATAGCCGTTCCAAACGATATCCTTGTACCGAACCGGGTCCGTATCACCTTCCGTGCTGACCACCAAAACAATGGACGACTCATTCAGGTTGAGCGCCTCACGAAAATCTTTGTTGGCATCGTCTGTCATCAACGCGGCAACAAGCCCTGCGGTAACGGCCCCGGACTCCCCTGAGATAATTCGTGTATCGCCCTTACACGGAGCCCCGAGCATCCGCATGCCATAGGCGGTTACCCAATCCGAAACGGATGTGAAGAATTTCGCATTGTTTTTCAAGATATCCCAAGAAATTCCGCAGGCTTCCCCACACGCGAGTCCAGCCATAATGGTGGAAAGATCGCCACCAACGGGAATGCGACGTCCTGCCAAAGCACTTCGATAATGGCAATTCGCAGCGGATGCCTCCACAACGGTTGTGGTCGGACAATCTTCTCCGTAAATGCTTGCGAAATAGCCTTGGATCGAGCCGGCAAACGCGCCGACGCCCGCCTGTAGGAAAATGTGTGTGGGCTTCCAGATGCCAAGGGACTGAAGCTGTTCATGGGCTTCCGCAGCAACGGTACTGTAGCCTTGGACAATCCACGAAGGTATTTGTTCATAGCCCACCCAATCGGTATCTTGCACAAGCACGCCATTTGGATCGGATTCGGCCATTCTGGCTACGACACGAATGGCATCATCGTAATTTAAATCCATGACCTGCACATCGGCGCCTTCTGCCCGAATGTTCGCCACACGCGCTTCGGAACTTCCATGCGGCATTCGAATGACCGATTTTTGTCCGAGTTTGTTTGCTGCCCACGCGACACCACGACCGTGATTTCCGTCCGTCACGGTATAAAAAGTAATCTCACCGACCGCCTCTTTGGTTTCGGGTGCTAAAAAGGTATCGTAAGAAATTTGGGAAATATCCTTACCGAGTCTTTGCGCCACGTAACGTCCAACCGCATAGGTGCCCCCAAGGACTTTGAAAGAATTCAATCCAAAACGAAAGGATTCATCCTTTACATAGAGACCGCCGATGCCCAGTTGCTCGGAAAGGTTTTTGAGGTGCACAAGCGGTGTTTCGTTATACTGGGGAAAACTCCGATGAAAATTTCGTATTTTCGCCCGCTGATCATCGCTGAAAAGCGCAAGCATGCCAGCCGCCACTTCTCGTGGCATTTCATTTTTGATCCATTGAATCGGTTCTCGCATCGTAGCTCCTTCATCTATAGAACTTTTGATAGAAACTCCTGTAATCTGGGATGTTTGGGATGGTCAAAAAATTCCTTGGGTGGTGCCTTCTCAACGATCTTACCTTCGTCCATAAACCAGACTTCCGTTGCCACTTCTCGTGCAAATCCCATCTCGTGCGTAACGGTAATCATCGTCATTCCGTTTTCCGCAAGATCCTTCATGACGTCTAACACCTCGCCGACCATCTCGGGATCGAGCGCAGAAGTCGGTTCATCAAACAACATGATATCCGGATTCATGGCAAGTGAACGAACGATGGCAATACGCTGTTTCTGTCCGCCTGAGAGGCTGCCGGGATACGCGGCTTCTTTATCGGAGAGTCCGACGCGGTCCAGCAATGTCTTTGCCTTCACGGTGGCCTCTTCTTCTGTCATGATTTTTAGCTTAACGGGCGCAAGCGTCAGGTTTTTCAATACGGTCAAATGCGGAAAAAGATTGAACTGCTGAAAAACCATGCCCATCTTTCGACGCATCCGATTGACATTGTATTTCGGCGTCGTAATGCACTCGCCTTCAAACAAAATATCCCCGCCGTCAGGTATTTCCAAAAGATTCAAGCAACGTAGGAAGGTGCTTTTGCCGGAACCCGACGGTCCGACAATGACAATTTTTTCATGCTCGCACACGCGTTCACTTACGCTGTTCACCGCCGTCTGGTGACGAAAAATCTTGGTGAGGTTGAGGGTCTCA
>JAITTH010000107.1 GCA_031287295.1 Eubacteriales Family XIII. Incertae Sedis bacterium | reverse complement strand
GCAGATTGATACAGATTGCTATCAGTATAGCAACAGAAAGGAAGATTTGCAACAGAATTGTGAATAAAAATACAATATTATTAATATATATACATACCGCAAATCGTTGAGTCGAAAGGCTTGAATTTTCTTCAAGACAGGGGCGAGCGATGCAAGTATACTATTCCCATGGATGAAACAAAAAAAATGGATGAAACAGAACAAAACACAATCGATACAAAGCCCGACAAAAGCTGGATTCGAAATACAGCTCTTTTTATGTTTGGCCAGGCAGTGTCGCTGATCGGCTCTTCGCTCGTCGGCTACGCGATTATGTGGTACGTAACGCTCAAAACAGAGTCCGGTACGGTCATGACGTTATTTACGGTTGCAACTTCGCTTCCGATGTTTTTTGTTGCGCCGTTTGGCGGGGTGTGGGCAGATCGTTATAATCGGAAATACATCATCAACCTTGCGGATGCGAGCATTGCCATTGTAACGCTTATCATTGCCGTATTTTTTTCCTTTGGCATCGAAAGTCTCAGCATCCTACTCATCTGTTCCATGATGCGCAGCTTGGGACAGGGGGTTCAAATGCCTGCGGTGAGTGCGATCATTCCTCAGATTGTGCCGGAAAAACATCTTTTACGCGTAAACAGCATCAACAGTAGCATCCAGTCGATTTCGATGTTAGCATCACCGGCATTGGCGGGGGCATTGCTTTCTTTTGCACCGATACAGATTGTTTTGTTTATTGATGTTACGACCGCCATAATCGGAATCTCCATCGTGTTTTTCTTCGTGAAAGTGCCAAAGGTGAAACGTGCTGAAACGCAGGAAAGCGGTGCACAAGGGTATTTTCAAGATATTGCGAAGGGGCTTAGATACATTCGAACGCATGCCTTTATCATGCGATTTTTTATTTTTTCTGCGTTATTTTATATCATGTTTACACCGAGTGCCATGCTTACCCCGTTGCAGGTTACCCGCGATTTTGGTCCTGCATACTGGCGTCTTACCGCGATTGAAATCGTATTTTCCTGTGGCATGATTTTAGGTGGTATCGTTTTGAGCCTCTGGGGTGGTTTTCGAAACAAGACCATTACCTTTGCGTTTGGTACATTTCTCTTTGGATCTACGGCGATTGGGCTTGGTCTTTTGACGAACTTTTGGTTTTATTTGGTCTGCATGGGAGCTATGGGTATCACCGTTGCCTTCATCAATACGCCGGTCATGTCGATTTTGCAGGCACATGTAGAGGAAGCCTATATGGGGCGCGTATTTAGCGTCAACACGATGATCATGAGCGTTGCCTTTCCGGCTGCCATGCTGGCTTTCGGTCCGCTCAGCGACAAAATTCCCATTGATTATCTATTGATTGGCACGGGCATCGGCATCGCGTGCATCAGCGTCTTATCCATTGTGGATAAAACCATCCGTGACGCCGGGAAATTGTGAACATAAATTCACTTTCTTTACAGAACAATCATAATTCCCCCTTATTTCTTATGCTATAATTTTTACATGTATTTACCTGAAAACAGCAATTTGTTTCATAATCGTCTTACGGAAATTCTCGGGAGCCAAAATGTAAAAACATCGGAACCGATGTCTGCTCATACAACTTTTCGCGTGGGCGGACCGGCAGATTTTTTTCTGACACCACGAACAGAATCCGCGCTGCTGGATACCTTACGTTTTGTCAAAGAACAAGAGATTCCCTTCTTGATAATCGGAAACGGCAGCAATCTAATCGTTCGCGATGGAGGCATTCGCGGTGCGGTTATACGATTGGGTCGGGAGATCTCAGGCATTCGGATCGCGGGTAACGAGCTCACTGCCGGAGCAGGGCAAATGCTGTCCTCGGTGGCAGGAAGTGCGGCGGAAGCCGGTCTTTCCGGTCTGGAATTTGCCGGAGGTATTCCCGGCAGTGTCGGGGGCGCACTCTATATGAATGCGGGTGCCTATGACGGTGAGATCAGAGATGTTGTTGTTTCCGCGCGCGTATGCGAGCTAAATACTTTAAAAACGAAGTCTATCGAAACAAAAGATATGGCGCTTGCTTATCGCCATAGTGTTTTCCAAAATGGGGAACTGCTTGTTTTAGAAGCAACCTTTGCGCTTTCGTATGGAGATCGTGATGCCATACGGGCAAAGATACACGATTTTGCGGAGCGGCGAAATGAAAAACAGCCGATGAAGGATCCAAGTGCCGGGAGTTTTTTCAAGCGTCCGGAAGGGGCGTTTGCCGGAAAACTCATTGAAGATGCCGGGCTGAAAGGATTTGCGGTCGGTGGCGTTATGGTTTCCGAAAAACACGCAGGATTTCTAATCAATACAGGAAACGCGACCGCGTCGGATGTTTTGACCGTCATGCAAATTGTGCAGAAAAAAGTAAAAGAGACAAGCGGATATGAGCTTTTGCCCGAGCCTCGTCTTGTCGGAGAAGGATAACGAATGAGTGAAACAAACGCAAAAATGGAATTTATGGTCAACGGTAAGAAATACAGCATCGTATCCGATTTGCATACGCATACGGTATTTTCTCACGGGAAAGGTACCATTGCGGACAATGTTCGCGTTGCCCACAGCAAAGGGCTCAAAACCATTGGCATTTCCGATCATGGACCGAGTCATCTTGGGTTTGGCATTTCCAAAAAAGACATCCCTGTTATGCGCGCAGAGGTTGAACGGCTTCGCAAAATCTATCCGGACATCGAAATTCTGTTGGGTGTGGAAGCGAACATCATGAACCGCTCCGGCGAACTCGACCTTGGCCCGGAAGAGCTTTCGCAATTCGACTATGTGATGGCGGGTTATCATTACGGGGCCCTGGGGCGTAACCCATTTGGCACACTTTTTAACGCCGCACACAATCTTGCGGTCTATAAGCTTAAAAGAGAACCCAAGCACTTGATTCGCAGGAACACAGAGTATATCGTAAGTGCATTGGAGAAGAACGATATCAAAATTCTCACACATCCCGGAGACAAGGCGCCGATGGATCTGTTGGAAATTGCAATTGTTTGCGCAAAGACGAATACACTGGTAGAAATCAACACGCAACACATGTCACTGAATGTGGAAGACCTTAAGACGATGGCACTTGCTGATGTACAGTTCTACATCGGCAGCGATGCGCACGTACCGAACCGTGTCGGAGACTTTGTCGCTGCCATCCATCTGATTTTAGATTCGGGCATTGATATCGATCGGGTCTTAAACATCCAAGTGGCATAGCCATCAAAGAGGGATTTTGGCATGACAAACGAGACAAACGATATGAATATCATGATTATTACAGGGCTTTCCGGTGCAGGAAAGAGTCAAGCTGCGGATTATTTCGAAGACAACGGGTATTACTGCATCGACAATCTTCCACCATCGCTCATTTTCCATTTTCTCGATCTCATAAAGCGCGGTGGGCATCGTGTAGAGCGCGTTGCTTTTGTCATTGACATTCGCGGTGCAAAATTTTTAAACGAGCTTACGGAAAGTCTGGCGCAGTTAAAAAAAGAAGGCTATTCTTATAAGATTCTCTTCTTGGATGCTGCCGACGATGTATTGTTGCGTCGTTATAACGAAACGAGACGTCTTCATCCGCTTGCCACAGGGACCACCAATGCCGATGCTTTACGCAAAGAACGCAAAGCACTGTTGCCCATTCAGAAAGTGGCAGACCTCTATGTGGACACATCGAAGTTCAACAACGCGCAGCTTCTCAGTGTGCTTACGGAGATTCTCACCGA
>JAITTH010000066.1 GCA_031287295.1 Eubacteriales Family XIII. Incertae Sedis bacterium | reverse complement strand
AATCTGCGATAAAGACGCTCAGGATTTGTGCACGAGGTATTGCAAATCTGACGGAACAAAAAGATGGGAAAGGTTCTCTCCTCGATATTATGGGGCAGCAGTTGGGCTTATTCCTCCATTTAACCCAAGAGGAAAACACGATTTCTTTCCCCATTCGCTTGGGAGAACTCAACTTTTATGCCGATTATTCTGATCAGAAAGGCATTTTTGAACATACCCTCATCATTACCAGGTTAAGTGACACAGCCATTGTGGGAAACATGGTTCTAAAGAGGGATGGAAAGATTTGGAGTGTTGCGAAAGATTTCGTTTGTCAACGGTTTGTCAACGACCGCCCGGTTTGGTCTGTCTCACTGAAGCCGCAATATCATAAATTGGCGCAGGAGATTGCCCCGCGTGTTTATCATTATTCCGGTGCAAGCATTCCTGTCAACATTCAGGCAATGATGGCAAAACGTTATATTGACGTCGAAGATGGGAAGCGCTACTTCGAACTGAAAGATGGGAGACAACAACGAGAGATTTTATACAGTCGCATTGCCTTGAAGGATGCAGTAAGAACTCACATAGCAAAGGGACAAGATGAGATGGCATATCCCGTTCAGATTTTCCTGTACCATGACGAAAATGGAAAACCATTCGTACGCGGTTATGAAGAACTGGGAGAAAGGGTAGATGGTCTCCATGTTTCACTTGCTCACAAGGGCGATGAATCCGTTGCTATTGTGGCGGAACATCCTGTAGGTATTGATATAGAAAAAATCGAAGAAAAAGACGAAAGCTTCCTTTCGGTGGCCTTTACGGAGCAAGAACGCGCCTTGATCGATAAGAGCAACAAAGGAGAAATTCTTCGATTCTGGGTGGCAAAAGAAGCTTGTGGAAAAAAATCCGGCGTCGGACTGAAAGGCGATCCCAAGCGTTATGAGGTAAAAGCTGTAGAGGGTGACATACTCTATGTTGGAGATGAAAAAGTACGAACGATGAAATTAGGAGAAGATCATATCGTAGGGTGGACAATTTAAACGCGCTAAATTTATAACCAACCGACTTCAAAGTGCGGCGGTTTGCATTTGAATTGCATCGGTTGGCTCGCTACTAAATTTATAACCAACCGACTTCAAAGTGCGGTGGTTTGCACTTGAATTGCATCGGTTGGGTCGCTGTCCTGGGCTCCGTAAAATACAGTTTTGAGCCGAAAGACACCTTGCGTATTTTGTTCCACACCGGCGTTTGCCAACTATCGGAGGGAATGCCATAAACGAGGACTTCGTAGCCGCGTCGGATTGAGGATTTTGCGATAGCGTCAAGCAAAATACCTAACAGTTCTAAGTTTCGATCTTTCACACAAACGAGCGCGAGACAAGCAAAATGAACCCGTGCTCCTACTTTGGGAAATGGGATGTAACCGAGCTTTTTCGATAACGCCGAAAAGTGGCGAAGGATACGCATGGAACCATTGTAGCCGGTGAGAATGTTCTGCCTATATTCAGATTGATCCCAGAGCGCGGCAAAGGCGACGATCTCATTGTTTTCTCGCAGCACAAACATGTCGGAATCTTTTATGCCGGAAAACTGCAAAGGAATATCCTTGACATGTGGAAAGAAGTTGAAGGATTTACCATAGGAATTTAAAAACGCGTTAATCTCTGTTTTTTGTTCGTTGTAGCTTACGCCACAGGAACAATCGCATGCGGTGGGCATCTTTGTGCCTACGTCTTTCTTTCTTTTTTGTAAGAGTGCCTTTGGGTTAAGCAGTAGGGTGGTATAGTCACAAATATGCTGAAGTGGCGGCATATATGCGCGCTCTTTCGTAAACAGTTGCAGTGCTGTAGTGTTCCCTGTCAGAATGGAGCAATAGAAACCGTCTGCATTCCGGGATTCGTAATCGTAGAGGGCGCGGAGCCAATCTATTCTTGCCGAACGATTCGGATGCTGCTTAATGCCACACAGATACCCAGTGCGACAGACGTTTTCCGCCATGAAGCAGTCGCGATATACCGTCGCCTCCATAAACCATATTTTCCCTTCCTTGTCACGCAATACCCCGACACTTACGTCGTCCGATTCCCGGGCGTATGAAGCAATCGGGTCGGGTCTTCTCGTGTACAGAAGTTCGATGTCGCCCTTCGCCGGACGTGATTCTATTAAATTGAGTAGTGCCGACGCATCCGTCGCACATGCCGGTTCGAATTCAGCGTTTCTTTTCATCGAGGTTTTCTCCGAGCGGAATGCCGAACCGTTTGTTTACTTCCCAATGAAGCATTAAATTTGTCACCCAGTAGGCAAAACGAACGTAGGTTACGTTTGTACGTTTTTTCAGCGTCTTGTATCGGGTAAAGATGGAGGAGAAGCAAAAAAACGCCTTCTTATATTTCTTGCAGAGCAGTCCCAATTCTTCCGCAGTTACAAGCTTCGAATGATAGGGAATGGATCCGTAGGTATATTCACGACTCAACCACCAGTTTTCGTAAATCATACGACCCTCCCGGCAGAGTCTTTCGTGCGTTGCGGTTCCGGGGAAGGGAAGCAAATGGTTGTAGGCTGCGACGAAAAACTGATGCCTTCGCGAAAACTCCAAACAGTTTTTGAAACTCTCCTCATTGTCGTAATCAAATCCGAAAACGAAACTCGCATAGATGCTTATGCCGGCATTATGGATTCTCTCTACCAGCGCATCGCGTTCGCCCACCTTGATCGACCACTCTTTGTTCATCTGCTTCAAGTTTTGCGGATCGATGGATTCGAATCCGATCAGTATGACCTTACATCCGCTGGCTGCCATCAAGCTTAACAGTTCTTCATCGCGAGCAATGTCGAGGGTGATCTGCGTTACCCAGTGGATATGCAGTTTCGTGACCTCGATAAACAGTGCCTTCGCAAATTCCTTATCCGAGAAAATGCTGTCATCCACGAAGAAATAGACTTTGTGCGGATTCTCTTTAATTTCCTGCACGATGGCGGCGATGCTGCGGTGTGCGTAGGCGCGTTTGTAGTAGCTGCTTACGGAACAGAATTCGCAGTTATAATGACATCCACGTCCAATCTCCACGAGTCCGAGCGGCAAATATTTTTTTCGTTTGTCGGCATAAATGCTTCGGTCCGGCTGTCCGTAGTCGCAGCAAACGTCTCCGGCGTATTCGTTTTTGTAATTTCCGGTTTCTACATCGCGAAGCATGTCTTCCCATACCGACTCGGCGTTTCCCAGCACCAAAATGTCGGCGTGGCTCCTTGCATCTTCCGGGACGGTTGTAACGTGGTAGCCCCCCATCACGATTCTTTTCCCTTTTGCCTTAAATCTCTCCGCAATCGTATAGGCACGCTTTGCGGTATGGGTTTCAACCGAAAGTGCGATGATGTCGGCATCTGTATCATAGTCGATTGCTTCAATGCGGTCGTCGTAAAATACCGTCTCGATATCGTCCGGCGTGAGTCTCTTTAAGACGGCGATCATGATAGGCTCCATCGTCCAGCTCTTCATATATTTACGATTCTTTTTCTTTCCGATGGCGGGAAGTATAAACGCTAATTTCATCCTTACATATCCCTCCCAAGAAATTTGAATCCAACGTTACAGAAGAAACAGACGAGTCGCTCATAAAAAGAGCTTGTCTTTACGGCAAAGGCACGACGGAAGACTCTTCTCCATGTGTAGGTTTCTTTCCAAATACTGAAGTAGATTTCTGTGAGTCGCTCCGGCGTCATGTTCTGAGGCTTTACGACGACGCAGTTTTGCGTATAGTCTCCCCAATCATCAGACAGAATTCTACCCGCCTCTTTGTATTGATTAAAAAGTGAACTTCCGGGGACCGGTGTAAGGAGTGCAAATCGCGCAAGATTGAGTCCCAATTCGTCTATCTGGGCCGGTATGCGCAGGAGCGTCTCTTCCGTATCGCCATCCATACCGATCACAAATCCACCGTTTATACTGATGCCATAGCTCTGAATTTTGGCAATTGCCGCCTTGTATTCTGCCGGTCTGTTAAAGGCTTTATCCGCATTTTGCAGTGCTTCCGCGCTGAGCGATTCGAAACCGATGAAGAGTCCGGCACATCCGCTTTCTTTTGCCCAGTATAACAGCTCATCGTCATCCGCGATATCGATACAGGTTGCACCTGCCCACGAAATATTGAGTTCCTTCATGGCTTGCATCAGCTTTATGGCATAGCTCCGGTCATCAAAGAAATTCGGGTCATAAAAGATGAAATACTTTTGTTTCTGCGCTTTCATGTCTGCAATGATATCGTCAATGTACTTGCTTGACGCTATGGCAGTCGATGCAGATTCGGTATTGTATGATGTCTCCCACATTTTGCATATTGCACAAAAACTGCAATTTCTTCGGCATGATGGTGTTGCGATCATGGTTGGATACTTGACATACCTTCTGCTTTTGAGCACACTTCTGTCTGGGGTCGCATAGTCTGAGGCGCAGGGCTGCGAAATTTCGTACAAAGACTTTGCGTTCCCATCTCGAAAATCTTGTAAAAACTGCGACCAAGAGCGCTCTCCGGGACCAAGGATAACCGTGTCTGCATGGCGTGCGGCTTCTTCCGCATTAAACAGCACATGATAGCCACCGAGAACAACATGGCTACCTCTTTTACGAAACATTTCCGCGTATTTGTATGCGCGACTCGCTTCAGGTGTGATGAAGCTAATTGCGACAACATCATAATGCTTGTTGTATTTGTTGATGTTGTCTGCCATCTCATCACATACATCAATCTGTGCATCAACCGTTCGTCGGGCAAGTGCAGCAAGCGTCGGAAGTGTGAGGGGCTTATAGGCAATCAGAAAAGACAAGATGGAGCGATACCTGCCGTGTTTTTTATCCCAAGGAGAGATGAATAAAATTTTCATTTGCGAAGATTCATTCATTTTTATTGTACCCAAAAGTCATTCCCTGTTTTTCGAAAACTTCACGTCTAAAAATGGGATTGTACATGAGATAGCTGAAAAAGCGAATCGGGTTTCGCATGTTCGTTCGTGGTTCAAAAAGGCGATACAAAATACTCTTCTTGCTGTTAAAATCACTTCGGCAGAAGAACGATATTTCAGTAAGTTCATCGGGTGTCATGTTCTTGGGTGTAAACGCTGCGTAGTTGAATTTATAGTCCGGATGCAGCCACCATGTGCCGTCATACAGCAGTCGCTCTTCAGATTCAAGCTGTCGATAGAGAGAGGTATTCGGGTAAGGCATGAGGATGTTGTATGCCGCAAAACAAAACTTGTTTTTCTTTGCAAACCGTTCGGTTTCCAGGATGCTTTCCGGCGTATCGGCATCATGACCAAGTGTAAAAGCAGCCCACGTTTGGAGACCGTAGTGACGAAGTTTTTCAATGGCCTCTGCATATTTTGCATCGCTGTATCGTTTGTTTACACCTTTTCGCATCGCATCGATGCTTTCCGTAGCAATCGACTCAAACCCGATGACATTTCCGAGGCATCCGCTCTTTACCATCAACCGCATGAGCTCGTCATCGTCAAGCATATCGATGCTCCCCTGACTTACCCACTTTACTTTCAATGGAATCAATGCGCGGAAAAGTTCTTTCGCCTTCTCCTTATCGGCAACGATGTTGTCGTCTACAAAAAAAAGCAGTTTGCGCTTTTGGCTTTTGATTTCCCGGATGACGTCTTCGACCGGACGCGTGTACTGTTTGCACTTAAAGTAGACGCTCGATGCGCAATAACGGCAATTGTACCGACAGCCTCGGCTGAATTGAAGTAGGGTAATGGGCATGTATTTCTTCCCGGCAAAGATATCTCTTCGTGTGAGAATACCCTTTTGAGGGCAATTTTGAAAATCGCAGACATATAGGGGTTTCAGATCCTTACGACGTAGGTCTTCGATCATCTCGTCCCATTTGTCCTCCGCATCACCGATCATAATGCTGTCGGCATGTATCGCCGCTTCATCCGGAATCAGCGTGACGTGCATTCCGCCGAGTAGAATCGGAGTGCTCGGCTGATGCTTTTTATACGCCAACGCAATTTCGTAACTTCGGCAAGCTGTGTAGGTTTCTACGGTAATTGCAACGAGATCGGTGGGTTCGTCATACGGAATCTGCTCTATGCGGTCATCGTACATTTTCACTTCGACATCCGCAGGCGTAAGTGCAGCAAGTACGCCGAGTCCAAGTGGCTCCATGCTTGCATTATCGCGGTACAGGCTGTATTCCCTTATGCCGATGTTGGGTTTGATTAAAGTAATTCTCATCGAACCGCCCCCAACTTTCGCCCCTGCTTGCTGTAAATTTCTTTTCTTGACACAATGCTTGCTGCCAGATAGGGAATGAAATTGGACAAGCTCTTGCTGTTTACACCGGGACGTCCTGCACGCCGAAGGATGTTTCTGAAACTGTTGAAGCGAAACCTTGCATTCTTGCAGCTTTCCCGAAGCTCCGTCATGCTCATATTCTTTGGTACAAGCATGGCATCGCCGTAACAATAGTCATCGTTTAGCCACCATTCATCGAATGCGAGCCGCCCCTCGTCTTTCAGCCTTTGGTAAAGTGGCGTTCCCGGCATGGGCATGAGCGGATTGAAATTCGCGACCGCAAATTTATGTTTCAACGCAAAATCGCAAAGGGCATCTGCAGAGGTTGCAGTGTCATGGTCGTAGCCGACAATAAAGGTACCGTAAATCATCAGACCTGCGGCGTAGATGTTGCCGATAACATCCTCGTAGGCGAGCGCGAGGTTTGCGCTTTTTCCGATAGCGATGAGGTTTTCGCGGTTGAGCGACTCGAAGCCCATAATCACCAGAATGCAGCCACTTTCCTTCATCTCGCGCAATAAATCCGGTTTCGACGCGACATCCATGCTAATCTGACAGATCCATTTTTTCTTCAGTGGGCGCATCGCGTCAAACAATTTCCTTGATGTTTCCTCGTCTGCAAAAATATTGTCATCTACAAAAAAGATGTATTTCTGGGTAAGCGACTTTATATCTGCGATGAGCTCGTCGATGGGTCTGTATCGCACAGAATTTCCGTAAAATGCGTGAATCGAGCAGAAATCGCAGCGGTATTTACAGCCGCGTCCAAATTGGGCAAGTGCAATTAGTTTGTAATCGCCTTTGCGAAAAATAGAGTAGTCATACCGGATGCCTGAAAGCGAACCCCAAGTATCGCAGGCATATACTTTGTTCAGGTTTCCGCTTTGAAGATCTAAGAGCACCTGCGGCCATGTTTGTTCCGCATCGCCAAGCATTACGACATCGGCGTGCTGCGCTGCCTCATCCGGCAGCATTGAAACATGATGCCCTCCGACAATGACCGTCTTTCCTACGCTTCGGCATGCGTCTGCAAGCGCATAAGAGCGCTTTGCCGTAAAGGTTTCTATCGTGATGGCGATAACAGACTCGCTCCATTTTTCCGGCAGCGGTCTCAGTCTTTCGTCATAAAAGAAAAGTTCAAACTCGGGTGGCGTAAGTCCTTTTAAGATCGAGAACAAGAGCGGCATCATGTGGTCAGATGCCGGAGTGCCGAACATGGAAGGGCGTACCACCGCAATTTTCATGCTCCCACCTCGCTTGATTCAGACCTTACCGTATCGATTGGCATTGTATCCATGGGCTCCGGAATGTCCGAATTGTCCGTCATCACCTCATCGCCGTACTCGGCGAAACGTTTTGCATACTGCCGGTAGCCAACATTCAGAAGGAAATACGGAATAAACATAACAAACAAATGCCGGATGTTCTTCCAATCGAATCGCCGAAGGATGTTTTTCCATGTATAGGTCTTACGCCAAACTTCGTCCATGCCCTGTTCGAGTTCCGACTTACTCATGTGCTTGGGCGTGTAGACGACGTGTTCTACATCGTAGAGGGAGAAGTCTCGTTCAACAATGCGCCCCTGCGCCTCAAGCTCTGCATAATAGGCAGTCTTTGGAAAAGGCGTTATAATGGCAAATCGCGGCAGATCGATCTTTGCCTGCACGCACATTTCTGCTGTTCGCGTAAAGACATCGCGCTCATCCTCATCGCCACCCAGTGCAAAACAACCCATAACCATAATACCGTTTTTATGAAGCGTACTCATTAAGCTGTGATATTGATTTACCTGATTCATGCCTTTGTTTACGCCGTCTTGTGTCGCCTGATTTACGGATTCGAATCCGATGAGAAGACCTTTACATCCGCTTTTTCTCATCAATTTCATCAGCATTTCGTCTTGGTATATAACAGTTGTCGTGAGTCCCAGCCACCACTTCTTCAGGGGAATCAGTGCGGTAAAAAGTTCAATTGCAAAGGTACGGTCTGCAATGAGATTTACATCGGGGAAGATGATAAATTTCCCTTTCATTGTTTTAATTTCGTTCACAATATCGTCAATCGTCCGCTTGTACAGCGCCTGTCCAAATGCCGCCGGGTAGGCACAAAATGTGCAATCGTGACAGCACCCGCGAATTGCCTCCACCGTGTTCAGCGTAATATAGCGACTTTTCTTCAGAAGATCTTTGCGCGGTAAGGGGCGTCCTTCAATGTTTGTCCGGCATTCTTGTTCATAGCGTGGGCGTAGCGTTCCCTTTACAAAATCACGCAGTGCGGCCGGGAAAGTCTCTTCGCCGAGACCGGTCAAAACGCTGTCGGCGTGTAATGCTGCTTCTTCCGGCATTAGGGTTGGGTGAACACCTCCGAGCAGAACCGTAATGCCTCTTGAACGAAAGTAGTCCGCATATTTATAGACCCTTGGTGCCGTACCGGTAATGCAGGTCATGGCAATGATATCTGCGTCAAGGTCGAGTGGAATGGCTTCGGCACTCTCATCATAAATGCGAATTTCTGCATTCAGTTCTTCCGGAACGAGGGCGGCAAGTAGAGGAAGCGTTATCGGTGCATAATGCAAATTCTTATGAAACATTCCGTTGTATCGATGCATGGCCCCGGAAGGCGATAATAGGGCAATTTTCATGTTTCGCACCTCCTTTTCATGAGACCGGAATCAGAGCGCCTGCTGCCATAAGCAGATAGCAAAAGAAGATCGCCATTACGGAGATCTTGCTCTTGCCTGTGCGCACACCGAGCAGTAATTTATCGCTGCCACGTACGGAGCGGAAATACGAAGGAAGCGCCATCGTGGCGATGATGATTGCAAAAACACCACCGACAAGTTCGATGTACGCATGGTAGCTCAAGGGTAACAGCACCGCCATCAAAAGGGTTGGAACGGTCGAGAAGCACCATACGGGAGCCATCTTCATTCCTGTATGCTGCCTGACAACTTGTATCTGCGCGAGTGCGATGGACAGGTAGGACGTGAGCATCGCCAAGGTTACAAAAATGGCCGATAAGGTCTTTGCGAGGGTGCCAATCGAGTCACTCAGACCGATGGTCGCAACTTTCGTTACATTTGCGACACCAAATGCCACGATGAGCGAGAAGCTCAAAGTGATTGTTGCATTGCAGGCAATTCCGAGAATAATGCACCTGCGGATTTTCGTTTTATCTTTTATATAATGTACGACCTGCGGTACGGAAAATACCGCAGAGAATGAAAACATACACATGGCGTAGAGGGAAAGAAAGATCGAGGGCGTCCCACCGGTGAGTAGCATTCCTCCGGTTCTGTGTGGAAGCGTAAGAATGCCGAGGGAAAGGACGACCGCTGCGATGATGACCATGGAGATTTTTTCGCTTACACCGATGGATTTTATGCCGAGCGCGACAAGTCCGGAAGCAACCGCGTAAAAGAGCACCTCCGAGAAGTAATAATTGAGTCCGAAAGTTTCGTGCAAAATCTCTGCGGCACACGTGACATAGAGCGCAAGATTGAGCAGTAACATGATGAATAAAAGCAGGAAGAAGATTTTTGAAAACAGATTTTTTCTGTCTCCGGAAAACAGATGCTGCTGAAACATGCCAAGCAGCTGCTCGCTGTTTTTTGAATGCAGCGTCAAGTCGGCAATCATCAGGTGAGAAATGATGCTGATCATACATGCGAACAGCAGCGCGATCATCGCCTGAATCAACCCCATTTTCACAACAAAATACGGGATGGCCAGAATGCCCGTACCAAGTCCGCTGCCGGTTATCAGTAATGTTGCTTCAACAGAAGAAAGTTTGTTTTTCCCCATATGCTTATAATATAGCAGAGAAAGCAGAAGGACGGCAATCGACTTGTAAAAGCAGCGGGGCGGTTCTCGCTCTATCGAGGGCGCTATGAATTTCTTTTGCAATTATCTGAAAATTGCTAATATTCTTATTTCAATTCTTGACTTTCTGTGCCATAATGTATTTGATGGTTTGTGGTGTTCGTCACATGAGGCTTGCTAACACCGCCGGAAGCCGTAATTTTTCTATTTCCGCCAAATTTTTTGCAGATTGTGAGGTGATTGCGTTGAAAACCTGTAGTCCGGTGAATAGCTTTTTCAAAATTTACCAGCCATTTTTCAAAAAACACACTGTTGGTTTTGAACAACAGATGGTTTTCACGCCTGCACAAATGCGTTTTTATCATTTTTATATGCCTGAAAATTATCTTGGGGAGAGTGAGTTTACTTGCATTCCGGATGGTTGTGCGGATATTGTCTTCGTTTACAATGACGATTTTTGTGTGGTCGAGTTTATCGGGTCTCCGCTAAGTTGCAAAACACTCGCCTGTTATCCCGGATCTCATTATTTTGGTGTTCGCCTTAAGCCCGGTATGTTTCTCGATGTTGACGACATTACGCTTTCGGATGTTACGGACAATGAGATCGTCTATTCGAGTCGCAACCTTTATGTCGGTAAGTTTTTTGATAAAATCCGCTTGCTCAAAAGTTTGCAAGAGAAAATCAATCTTTTCTTAAATGAGTTTTCCTCATTAGTTACAGAAACATATCTGCCCGATTCTGTACGTGCAATTATAGGGAACATCAACGAGAGTAGAGGTGCGATTACGGTATCTCAGATTGCCGAAAACCTTTGTTATTCGGAACGTCAAGTTCGACGCTTGCTGGAAGATGGTGTTGGCATTGGTCCCAAAACTCTTTGTCGGATTGTTCGCTTTCAAAATGCTTTGCACCGCATCATAAACAATCCGGATATGGGGAATATTCATTACATTGCAGAGCTGAATTATGCGGATCAGGCGCATTTCCAACGTGAGTTTAAAAATTTTGCAGGTCTGTCTCCGAATGCGTTTAAGGATGCGCAGAAGAGAATGAAAGGTCGGCTTATTGCAACGATGATGTAGTGTGCAACTTCACAGAATAGCTCTTTAGCTTAATCTATAATCCTGTCTCAAGACGATACCCGTGTTGTCTCGAGACAGTTTTTTTGTTGTTTTCATTTCGTCTTCCTGTCAACCATATAAGATGTCCGTTTTCTTCAAAAGGTTGTCCAGTTCTTTCAATATGTGTCATCACAATTTTATTATCATCGGTGTATGGTTCAAAACCGCCTATGCCATGACAGTGCATAAATTCGGACAGTGCCTGTTGATGTGTGACAGGAAGAGGAGGCCGTGATGAGGATAGAAAGACATCCGATTATTGAAGACTATGCAAAAGGTCGTAAGGTTAGCTTTTTCTACAATGGGAAAGAAGTCTGTGGTTATGAGGGTGAACCGGTTGCGGCAGCTTTGAAGGCGATGGGTGTCAACGTTCACCGCTATACAGTGAAACGTCATGAGCCACGTGGAATATTTTGTGCCATCGGCCGTTGTACAGACTGTGTAATGGTTGTAGACGGCGTTGCCAATGTTCGGACATGTATGACACCTCTTGTGGAAGGCATGTCTGTAGAGACGCAGGACGCACTGAAGGCAGGTGAAATTCATGAAACGTTATGAGATGATCATAATCGGTGCAGGACCGGCAGGACTTTCTGCTGCGATCGAAGCGGCAAAAGCCGGCATGGATGTTGTGGTTTTTGATGAAAATGCAAGACCCGGCGGGCAGCTCTTTAAGCAAATCCATAAATTCTTCGGCAGTCGAGAACATCAGGCACGCATTCGTGGCGTAAAGATTGGTGAGAACCTTCTTAACGCGGCGCGAGAACTCGGAGTGAAGGTTGTTCTTGGTGCGACGGTTCTGGGTGTCTATCGCTATAAAGAAGTCGCGGTTCGTCTTGAAGGAGAAGTTCGAAATTACAAGGCAGATACGATTATTATCGCCACAGGCGCTGCTGAGAATATGCTGACTTTCGATGGGTGGACACTTCCCGGCGTAATGGGTGCCGGGGCGGCACAGACACTGATGAACCTGCATGGTGTGTTGCCGGGACGTAAGATTCTTATGGTCGGGTCCGGAAATGTTGGGCTCGTTGTATCGTTCCAGCTGTTGCAGGCAGGGTGTCAAGTTGTTGCGATTGTCGATGCCGCATCGCGTGTCGGTGGATATGGGGTCCATGCATCTAAACTGGCTCGAACCGGAGTTCCATTCTATACATCTCATACGGTAGTTAAGGCAAAGGGTTCCGACAAGGTCGAAGGGGCCATCATTGCAAAAGTGGACGAAAAGTTCGCACCGATTCCCGGCAGTGAAATAGAGTTGGATGTCGATACCATTTGCATCGCCGTGGGTCTTACGCCAATGAGTCAACTTGTAGATAATGCCGGTGGCGTACTGTTTT
>JAITTH010000063.1 GCA_031287295.1 Eubacteriales Family XIII. Incertae Sedis bacterium | reverse complement strand
CCGGAAGGATGGACCGGTACGCGGGGTGATTTTACACATGCAAGCGAGATGATTGAATATTTCCGGAGCACGTATCCGATGCTCGACTTGGCGGCAGCTGCCTATCCGGAAGTTCATATCGAATCGAAGACGCCTGAAGAAGATGTGAAATATTTGAAACAAAAACAAGATTTGGGTGCCTCTTTCTTTTTGACACAGCTTTGTCACGATGTGTCTGCGTATGAGAAATTGCGCGAACGCCTTCAGAAGAATGGCGTAACGATTCCGGTTGTCATCGGACTCATGCCTGTATTATCTAGGGCCGGGCTCATTCGCATGTCTCTTTCGAATGGCTGTAGCATCCCTGCGGAGTTGGCGGCAATCTGCGGTCGTTACGAGAAAGATGAAGAGAGTTTCAAAAAAGCGGGCATCGAATTTACCATCAAGCTCATGGAGTCTTACATCGCAGCCGGTGTAAATGGTCTGCATTTGTATACGCTGAATCGACATGAAGACATTTTGGAAATATTGAATCAAATCGACCTGAAGGCTTTTCGGGCGGAAAACAAATAACGCGGGAAGCGTAGTTGAATGAAAAACCATAAGGAAATAAGAATGGCTATGAAAAGCGACATTGAAATCGCACAAGAAGCACAGGCGGAACCCATAGAAGCAATCGCAAAAAAGCTCGGTATCTCAGAAGATTTTATCGAGCGTTATGGCAAGAACAAGGCGAAAATCGACTTATCAATCCGGGAAGGTCTCGAAGGAAAGCCGGATGGAAAGCTCGTCCTTGTTACCGCGATTACACCGACACCGGCAGGGGAGGGAAAAACGACAACAACCGTTGGTCTCACAGATGGGCTTCGGCGTATCGGAAAGAATGCGATTGTGGCTTTGCGCGAACCTTCTCTCGGTCCCGTTTTCGGACTCAAAGGCGGTGCGGCGGGCGGTGGCTACGCGCAGGTCATTCCCATGGAAGACATCAATCTTCATTTTACCGGAGATATGCATGCCATCGGTGCGGCAAACAACTTACTTGCTGCCATGCTGGACAATCACATTTTTCAAGGAAACAAACTGAACATCGATGTTCGGAAGATTACATGGCGACGCTGCGTGGACATGAACGACCGTCAACTTCGTCGCTTGACAAATGGTCTGGGTGGTAAAACAAACGGTGTTCCGCGAGAAGATTTCTTCGACATTACGGTGGCGAGTGAAGTGATGGCCATCTTATGCCTCGCAAAAGATATCGAAGATCTCAAGTTGCGCTGTGGTCGTATTATCGTAGGGTATTCTTATGACGACAGACCGATAACCGCAGCAGACCTTCACGCAGAAGGGGCAATGGCTGCCCTGCTGAAAGATGCGATGAAGCCAAATCTTGTTCAAACGCTGGAGGGCTCACCGGCCTTTGTGCATGGCGGACCGTTTGCGAACATTGCGCACGGGTGCAATTCTGTCGTTGCGACGAAACTTGCCCTGAAGCTGGGCGATTATACGGTAACCGAAGCCGGATTCGGAGCAGACCTCGGTGCAGAAAAATTCTTGGACATCAAATGCCGCATGGCGGACCTCAAGCCGGATGCGGTGGTCATTGTTGCAACGGTGCGCGCGCTGAAACATCATGGGGGCGTGCCCAAAGAAGAGCTTGGTGATGAAAATCTTGCGGCGATGGAAGCCGGAATCGCAAATCTGCTCAGGCATGTGGACAACATCACGAATGTCTTTGGTTTGCCCGCTGTTGTGGCAATCAATCGATTCCCGACCGACACGGAGGCGGAGCTTGAACAAGTTGCGGTTCAATGTCGGGCTTATGGTGTCGAAGCGATTCTTTCCGAGGTTTGGGCAAAGGGCAGCGAAGGCGGAGAAGCACTTGCACGAAAAGTCGTGGAGCTTGCTGAAAGGTCGTCAGAACTGCAATTGACCTATGATTCCGAAGCGGATATTTCCGATAAAATTGCACGAATTGCGAAAAAAATCTATCGTGCAAAAGGAATTCAGCTTACTGCGGAAGCGCTTGCCCAGCGTCGCGCTTTGGAAGACCAAGGCTTTGGGAAATTGCCGATCTGCATGGCGAAGACACAATACAGTTTTTCCGACAACCCGGCGCTTCTGGGGGCACCGGAAGACTTCATCGTTACGGTAAGGGGACTTAAGGTTTCTGCCGGAGCCGGATTTATTGTTGCGCTTACGGGCGACATTATGACGATGCCGGGGCTACCGAAAACGCCCGCAGCAGAACAAATCGATGTGGATGCGAATGGAAGGATAACCGGATTGTTCTAATGGCATATTATACCGATATCAGTGTAAAGGAATTTGTTTTACAGCTTTCGGGAAAACAACCTGCTCCCGGTGGTGGTGGGGCGTCTGCCTTGGTGGGTGCTCTTGGTATCGCACTCGGTAGCATGGTTGCCAACCTAACCGTCGGAAAAGCAAAATATGCCGAAGTGGAAGAAGAGCTGAAGACCTTGACCGTACGCGCGGGTAAGTTGCAAACGGATCTGCTCGAGCTTGTGGAAAAGGACGCGATTGCCTTTAAGCCTCTGGCAGAGGCTTACCGGATGGCTTCGGAAACGGAAGAAGAACGAGCGGAAAAGTCTCGCGTTATGGAGTCTTGCCTGAAAGATGCTGCCTTGGTTCCTCTTGAAATGATGCGGTGCTGCGGTGAAGCCATTGAATTATTGGAAGTTTATGCGGAAAAAGGGAGCACACTTGCTCTTTCCGATGCTGCCTGTGGCGCAGTTTTATGCCGTGCGGCATTACAGTCTGCATGGATCAATGTCAAGGTAAACACAGTACACATGAAGGATCGTGCTTTTGCGGAGGCATTAAACCGCGAAGGCATGGAGCTGTTGAATCAATATTTGGTTATTGCGGAAGCTATTTATCATAAAATTGAAGTAGACTTGGATGGGGAACACGGACATGACGGCAAATCTTCTTGATGGGAAAGAACTCTGCGCAGAAATGCTTCAAAGGACAAAAGAGCGTGTTGAAGGATTTTCTCAAAGAGGACGTTGTCCCACGCTTGCGGTGGTACGCATCGGCGCCTGTCCCGCAGATGTAGCCTACGAGCGCATGATTGAAAAAATGGCGGAAAAAGTAGGAATTACGCTCAAATCCATCGTGATTGACGACAGCGCACCGGAATCTGCGGTGATCGATGCGTTAAACACACTGAATACCGATTCTTCTGTGGATGGAACACTGCTTTTTCGCCCGCTACCAAGCACGATAAACGAGAAGCAAATCTGTCGCGAAATGATTCCATTCAAAGATGTGGACGGCATTTCGGAAGCGATGATGAGCATGGTTTACGAGGGGGGCATTCTCTCTCCGAAGGGGGCGCCGGATGTTCGGCAAATCGGATTTGCTCCTTGCACGGCAGAAGCGGTGATTCGCGTACTGAAATACAACAAGATTGATCTTGTGGGAAAGC
Source organism: Eubacteriales Family XIII. Incertae Sedis bacterium (assembly GCA_031287295.1). Classification (GTDB taxonomy): domain Bacteria; phylum Bacillota; class Clostridia; order Peptostreptococcales; family Anaerovoracaceae; genus JAISTV01. The sequence goes on along the minus strand of JAITTH010000063.1, from coordinate 3,491 downwards.
ACGTCGTCGTTGTCGGTAGAAGCGTTGTGATTGGCAAACCTGTTGCCATGTTGCTGCTGGATGAAAATGCAACCGTTACGATTTGTCATACGAAGACACAGAATCTCGATACACGCATGAAATCGGCTGATGTTGTTGTTGTTGCAGCAGGCATTTCCGGCGGGCGCGCGTCGCGGTTTGGTGCGAAATATTTTTCGCCGGGGCAAACGGTCATCGATGTTGGCATTCATGAAGACGAAGAAGGTATGTACGGAGATGTCGATACAGACGTTGTATCTGAAATTGTATCTGCGATTACGCCGGTTCCCGGTGGACTCGGTTCTGTTACCGTTGCGACACTGCTTACGCATGTAATGGATGCTTCAGAGACACAGGCATGAACGAGACGTTAAGTTATGCGGATATTGATTTTGATCGGCAGTCCCGAACCGGATACCCGGAGGTGATTTTCTCGACAGGGAAAACAGGGCGTCAAGTTGCGGAGATTGCAACGCAAATGCTTGCCCAAGGTGTGCCACGCATTCTTGCAACCAAGGCCGATGCGGGTCATGCTGCGGCAGTAAAAGATCGATTCGGCGATTCGGCAGACGTGGAATATCACGAAGGGGCACACCTGATTGTTGTTCGAGAAAAAGGGTGGGAGAAGCAATCGGACGAGAATCATCCACCGCCACTTGGATGTATCGCGGTTGTTACGGCGGGAACGTCCGACATTCCCATTGCGGAAGAAGCCGCCCTTACCGCTGAAATCTATGGGCATGAAGTGATTCGTATCTTTGATGTCGGGGTTGCCGGATTGCATCGGTTGCTTCGTCGCTTGCCGGAGATTCGTCGCGCAGACGCTGTGATCGTTTGTGCAGGAATGGATGGCGCACTTGCATCGGTTGTCGGCGGGCTTGTCCGTCAGCCTGTCATTGCGGTACCGACCTCGGTTGGATATGGTGCCTCCATGGAAGGGCTTGCTGCGCTGCTGTCCATGATGAACAGTTGTAGCCTCGGCGTATGTGTCATGAATATCGACAATGGGTTTGGGGCAGGACATTTTGCATCCATGATTGCCGGTGGGACCCAAAAAGATACCATAGAAGAAGCCGAAAAAGAGAGAAGAAAATAGGATGACAAAGACAGAAAAAAAGAAGACGATTTATATTGATTGCGGCTCCGGAATCAGTGGAGACATGACGCTGGGTGCACTCATTCATCTCGGCGCAGACGTTGAACGCATAAAAACAGAACTGAGGAAGCTTGCCATAGGTTCCTTTGACCTTCTTGCAACACCTGCGGTAAAAAACGGAATCGGCGGTGTTGATTTGCAGGTCATTCTTCCCGAAGCGCAACCTTCAGAGGGGCATGGGAATCACACACATTTTTCGCAAATTCGAGAAATGATACAAGGAAGTGAGTTGACGGATTATGTCAAGGATACTGCTTTACGAATCTTTACGAAAATTGCGGAGGCAGAAGGTGTGATCCACGGGATGAAAACGGAAGATGTGGTCTTTCATGAAGTCGGTGCGATGGATTCGATATTGGACATCGTCGGAACCGCTGTTGCCTTGGATTTGCTCGGGGTTGAGAAGGTGTTTGTGAGCCGCATCCACGATGGGCATGGGCAGATAGAGTGCCGGCACGGAAGGATTCCTGTACCGGTTCCTGCCGTATTGGAAATGGCGAGAAATTCCAACTTGACGATTGTTGTGGACGAGGAAGTGTCAACTGAGATGGTTACGCCAACCGGGTTTGGTATCTTGCTTGGTCTGGGCGCGGAGTACAGGGCAGAGCTTGACATCGTTCCGGAGAAGATCGGTTATGGATTTGGGAAACGTGAAACCGGAAGATTTCCTGCGGTCAGGGTCATCATGGGCGCGATTGGGATTTAGCGTTAGTATTACAAAGTTTGGAGTAAGAGGCAATGGAAAATCTGGAGAAAAATTACGATCCGAAACGATTTGAAGATCGGATTTACCGAGAATGGGAAGAGGGGAATTATTTTCATGCGGAAGTCGATGAACGGCGAAAGCCTTTCACGATTGTTATGCCACCCCCGAATATAACAGGGCAGCTACATATGGGGCATGCGCTTGATGAAACCTTGCAGGATGTATTGACGCGTTGGAAGAGGATGCAAGGCTATGCAGCGTTATGGTTGCCGGGAACGGACCATGCATCCATTGCGACAGAGGTGAAGGTTGCGGAACAGATACTCCTGGAAGAGGGCAAGACAAAAGATGACCTCGGGCGGGATGAATTTTTAAAGCGCGTCTGGCAGTGGAAAGAGGTTTATGGCGGTCGCATTACGGAGCAGCAGCGACGACTGGGAAACAGCTGCGATTGGTCAAGGGAACGCTTCACGATGGATGAAGGTTGCAACAAGGCGGTTACGGAGTTTTTCGTCCATCTCTATAACAACGGATATATTTATCGCGGAAATCGCATGATCAACTGGTGTCCGGTTTGTGGGACGTCACTTTCGGATGCGGAAGTAGAGCATAACGATTTGGAAGGAAAGTATTGGTATTTTCGGTATCCGGCTGCCGATGGCGGTGAGGGCATTACCGTTGCAACGTCGCGACCTGAGACCATGTTTGCCGATTTGGCAATCGCGGTCAATCCAAGTGACGAACGCTATAAGGACATGATTGGCAAGACGGTCGTTCTGCCACTCGTGGGCAGGGAGATTCCGGTTATTGCCGACCTGTATCCGGATCCGGAGAAGGGCACAGGTGCCGTGAAAATCACGCCGGCGCACGACCCGAACGATCTGGATGTCGGAGAAAGACACGGTCTCGAAAAGCTTGTATGTATCGACTTTGAAGCGAAGATGACGGATGTTGCCGGTGCATATGCAGGCATGGATCGTTTCGAATGCCGCAAAAAGTGGGTTGAGGATCTCGATGCGGCAGGGTATCTTGTCAAGACGGAGAACATTACAATTCCCACAGGGCATTGCTATCGCTGCAATACGATTGTGGAGCCGATGTTGTCGGATCAGTGGTTTGTGCGCATGAAAGAATTGGCGCAGCCTGCCATTCGTGTCGCGCAGGAAGGCACACTCGCTCACGTTCCGGAGCGTTTTGAAAAGACGTATTTGCATTGGCTGGACGAGATTCGCGATTGGTGCATCAGCAGGCAGCTGTGGTGGGGGCATCGGATACCGGCTTGGTACTGTGATGCTTGCGGTGAGATTGTTGTTGCTGCGGAGGCCCCGCATGTTTGTCCGAAATGCGGCGGTACAAAACTCACGCAGGACGAGGATGTTTTAGACACATGGTTTTCGAGTGGTCTTTGGCCGTTTTCCACATTGGGATGGCCGGAAAAGACGCCCGATTTGGCATACTTTTATCCGACCGATGTTCTCGTGACGGGTTATGACATCATTTTCTTCTGGGTCGTTCGCATGGTGTTTTCCGGAATGGAATGTATGGGAGAAACGCCGTTCCGTCATGTCTTTATTCATGGGCTCGTGCGCGATGAATTGGGACGAAAGATGA
>JAITTH010000053.1 GCA_031287295.1 Eubacteriales Family XIII. Incertae Sedis bacterium | reverse complement strand
ACGTAAAAATATTATATCCTTTATCCCATGATTTTCCAACCCTGTAACGCGGATTTAACAAACCGTTGATTGAAAAATTGTAACTACTCAAGGGTATCCGCCTACGAAAAATATACGAATACCGTTGCGTAGTGTTGAGTAGTAACGAAAAAGGATATATATGATATAATTTTGGGCGTACAATGAATACTTCTCACAAGACAAACGACGACAGTAGAAACGCGTCGAGTAAGGGTCGCCATCCAAAATCATGAAGGAACGAATCCGAGAATCTTCTTTTGAAAGCTTACGCATTCTCTGCATGGTGTTTATCGTAACGCATCATTTTTTGGTTCACGGACTGGATAAAGCCGGATATTACGGGAACCCGCCGGACGCAGCAAGTCTTGCGCTCAACAGTTTTGTCATTGTCGGTGTTAACGTCTTTGTTTTGATTAGCGGCTATTTTGGCATCAACGCCGGTTGGAAGAGTTTCCTTCGACTCTATCTGTTTTTATGCTTTTATGCCGTCCTCTTTTTCGTACTGGGATGGATTACGACCGGTGAATTCAATTTCTTTCATCTCATCACTCGATTTTTCCCGTTTTCGCATTCGGCATACTGGTTTATCTCGGCCTATTTTCTGCTTTTCCTCATCTCGCCATTTTTGAATTTTCTTGCAGAAAAACTCGACCGCTCAGGGTTTTTAAAATTGCTTCTCGTTCTGCTTTTTGTTGACATTTGGTTTTCTTATATCTGGGCAGCCAGCACAAATTTCGGACAGCGGGGCTATGGCTTGTTTCATTTTATCGTCCTGTATTTTCTGGCACAGTTTATCGCTCGACACACCAAAACACCCGACAAAATAAACTGGAGGTTTCTCTTTGGCTATTTGGGATTTTCGATGCTGATTGCATGTTTTGCGATTGTGTTATGGAAAACCGGCATGGCGGATGCAGTAGGCGTAACCAATTACGCTTTTGCCTACTCATCACCACTTGTCATTGGCGCATCGATGGCACTTCTTCTGTTTTTCAGATCCCTGCATTTTAGGAGTAAGGTGGTCAATGCCCTTGCCGCGTCTGTCCTCGCGGCGTATTTAATTCAGGAATCTTCTTTTCTCAGCCCGATTCTCTATGGCTGGTTTCGCAGTTTCGGAACGGATATGAACGGAAACGTGTGGGAGCGTTTGTTTCGAGACTTCCTGATTTTATTGATTTCGATTCTGTTCGTCTTCGTTGCCATGCTCCTCGATAAAGTACGCGTTCTGCTATCGTCTCCACTCGAAAAATGGGCGACCCAATTCGATCCGATCAAAGCCATCACAAAGCGATTCAAAGCTTAAACTGTTTTCGTCTGTTTTCCCCTACATTTCGGCGATGAACATGGTCAGCGCCAAGCGCTCATTGTAAAGACCCGATCGAATGTCCGGTTCGACGCGGTAGAGTCGTTCAAGGAACGTCATGATTTCTTCCAAAGAGTACCGATCGGCATAAGAGGCTGCCTTCTTTAGCCGGAATTCGCTTTTGATGTCGAGTGCTTTCAAAATGTCCGGGAAGGAGCTACCTCGTTCGTGCAGATCTTTGTAGTTGAGCATCAATTCGAACTGGCTGATGAGCAAAGACAGGAGTCGAAACGTATTTTCACCGCGCTCGGTCAGGTGAAACAACAGCTCTGCAGCAAGTCCTTTGTCACCCACACTCACGGCATCGAGCATTCTGAAAACGTCGGTATCAATCGAAACGCCCATACACGCCGACACATCGGATATTTGTATTTCCGGCGCTGCGCTGTACGCCGCAATGCGAATCACATCGCCTTCGACGGAATAGAGATCTTGGTTCGCATCGCGCTGCAAATACCCCGTTGCAGCAAGGATTGCATCGATGACATCCTGTTCGGCGGTTTTCCCAAGTGATTTGAACCGGCTCCGCACAAAGGCACGGAGATCTGCCTTGTCCAGACGACCGAATTCATAGACGCGCCCTACTTTTTCGATGGTCTTACACAGCGTTGCATTTTTGGGAATCTTATCGGACGCCATAAAAATAAGCAGCGTGCTTTGAGGAACGTCGGTCAAGTATTTTTCCAACCGCTTCATTTCGGCGCCACCCAACGTGCTACGTTCCCCGCCCTTGAGGTTGCGCACACGGATGACCCGTTTCGAAGAAAGCATCGGCAAGGTATCGCTCGCAGCAATAACGTCGTATGCCTGCATCTCGTCCGCATCGAAAACAACGGCGTCCATGGTTTCCGCACCGACGAAAAGGCAGGACTCTGCCATTCGATTCGCATAAATATCCGTCATGAGCGGTTCTTCACCGTGCAATAATACAACCGAAACTTTTTCGGTAAATCCGTCACGTAAATCCTGTTCTATCTGCCGGAATCCGGCTTGTGGTTTCTGAAATGCCAACAATCTTTCCTTTATCGATCTTAAATCTAACGGCACCGTACAGATCGTTCCTAAGCACGATTATATCATGCGCATGGAGCTTTTCAATGACCTCTCCTGTCGGATGACCAAAGGTATTTCGCCCACACTGAATGACGGCAAAATCGGCACCCACCGCATCCAGAAACGCTTCTGAAGAGGATGATTTGCTGCCATGATGCCCCACTTTCAAGATGTCTGCTTGAAGTGTGTTTTTCCCTGCTTCGAGCACCGCACGTTCACCCGCTTCCCCGATATCCCCTGTCATGAGTGTCGTAACACCCTCATAATCGACAAGCATCAATAGACTCGTCCGATTTTCATCTTCTGACGCCTGTGTCATTTTGCGATAGGTTGTTTCGTCCGCGCGTGGCGGATAAAGAATCGAAACCGAAATATCACGATCGAGTTGCACTTGGTCCCCTGTGGCAAGAAACACCAGATTATCCGGGCGAATCGCG
>JAITTH010000041.1 GCA_031287295.1 Eubacteriales Family XIII. Incertae Sedis bacterium | reverse complement strand
CGGATCGAGGAGCGCATGAAGCACTGTATTCAGTCCGCCCGCTGCTCCTACCGTCATAAACAGATTCTCTGCGGTGAAAGATGTTCCATGTTCCTTGTTTAAGGCCTCTGCAATTTTTTCACGTACCTCCGGATAGCCGGAATTGTTCATATAGCCATGCACGTAGACCTGATTATCATAATCGAGCCACTTCCGAATGGACGCATTGACAGCAGGCGGAGGCGGAAAGGAGGGATTTCCCAGGCTGAAATCGAAAACATTCTCCGCGCCGTACACGACCGCCATCTTCTTACTTTCTTCAAACATGGCACGAATGAGCGAGCTGTTCGCAACCAATTTCTCCATATTTTTTGCAATCACTTGAATCCTCCGTTCTACTGCTTCATCGAGAATACAACATCTTCCCCTATGACTCCGCTCTGACAGATTAAAGTTTATCATACTTTAAGCGAAAGGGGGATTGCTCGCGGCAGTCCCCCTTCTCTTTCGTTTTTCGTTTTTTCGCTCGTTCGATCTACTTTACCCTAAAAATTTTATGCGCACTTCCGACACGTTGGCATCAATTGTCAGATTGGCGGTCTGTAAGTTCTTTGCGGAAGAGGCTACCGATCGATGATATTTGGAGCCGACCTCCTGACCGTTTATTCTCACATCGCCAACCGAGACATTCAATATGAGACCCAGCATATCTTCCGACTGATCCAGTTCCATATCGATATCTCCAATATCTACGTCAAGATAGCTGTCTCCAAGTATTTTCCCGGAAAACTCGAAATCTCCCGTGTTTACATTTGTGGAAAGACTCTGCACGTTTGTCCTCGAGAAAGATACTTCACCGATACTGCTCTCAATATCAATTGCGCCTGCGCTTACACGGTCCGCATGAATATCGCCGGTGTTCATCCGAATTGTCATTTCGTCTGCATCAATCGTATTCATTTTTACGTCTGACACGGACGTTGTAAGCTCCAAGCTCTTGCAGGTGAGGTTGTTCAGCGATAAATCGCTTACGACATCTGTATCGATTCTCACGTTTTCAAGCTTTACGCCTTTGGGATAGGTGATTGTGATATGCGAAGTGTTTCCATCAAAATTGATCCATGGTGTGAGCGTAAATCCACCCCATTTACTCCTTGTCCGATCTTCTGTGTAAATCTCCAGTGTCCCATCTTTCTCTTTTGCAAGAAGCTGACCATGCATCTTTTGGTTTTGCCCCTTCACGGAGAAACCATCGCCCTCCACAAACTCAACCGTCGTGAACACCGCCACGTTCAACTCGATGTTTTTAACATTATGAAACGTCTTGTTTATCGTTGTAACTTCACGCAGATCCTCCAAGGAGTACACATGAAATCCGCCCGGACCAATCGAAATAGGACGAATGCCACCAAGGGCTGCACCAATTGCCGCAATTGCGATACCTACGGCAAGCAGAATTAGGCAAACAATGAGGAACTTAAACCCTTTTGATTTCTTCTTTACGGACATCACGGGATTGATGGCGTCCATAGAATTACTTGTATTCATACGTTTGCCTCCTTATTTGTAAAAACGGTCTGACGCTTCCGCCCTTTTCGGTTGCGAATCCCTGAAAAAATCTTTGAAACGCCTCTACAGGTCAACCATACGAGCTTGTAAATGCCATAACTGAGCGATAATCCAAGCGCAACACAAATCAATCCTCCACCGATATAGAAGAGCGCAACCGGCAAAGAAATCGGAATCGCACACAATCCGGCAATCACAGAGACAAGACCACCCCCCACAAGAGCGATTGCGGCAGCAAAGAGACTTATGTATACGGAGAAAATAGCGATGAGCACTGAAAATGCAACTGCAAACAGCGCAATTGCAATCGGCAGCGCGATGGGCAAAGCGAAGATTCCTAAAATGGCAAACCATACCGCAGACAATCCTCGTCGCACTTTCGGTGCTTCCGACTCCATTTCACTCGCTGCACTTTCGGCAAGAATCGCCGCTGCCAACTGTGATGGGCTGCCCAATCCGGCCATTGCCGCATCAACACCCTCCGGTCCGGCTTCTTCCAAATACTCACTGTAATAAGAAATGGCATTTGCACGTTCTGCAGGAGGTAACTTCTTCAGTCGCTTTTCCAGTTTGGTAATATATTCGTATTTATTCACAAGACTCACCTCCCTGAATCAACCCATTTATCCGGTTGGTATAGTCTGTCCACGCTTGTTTTAAATGTTCCGCGTAATGAACCCCCTTCCCGGTAATGGAATAGTACCGACGATTTCGACCTTGCCACGGTTGATCGTATGTGGAAAGACATCCCTCTTTCTGCAATCTGCGTAAAACAGGGTATAAGGTCGATTCAGAAATTTCGAGTTTCTCTTTTAGGGCCTGTGTTAAAACATAGCCATATGTATCTTCCCTTTTTAGGAAAGAAAGCACACACGCATCGAGAAGTGGTGCCCCCACCTGAAACAGCATAATTTCTCCTTTCGAACAGCTATAGTATTATTAGATAAGTGATATTATATTCGATATAATATTGCGAGTCAACTTTTTTCTTTGCTGCCGTCCTTAATCCCCTTTAGCTTATGCTATACTCTCCTCATGACCTCTTTTTTGATTAAACTTTTTATTAAAAATCCAAATCTTGTTGACAACGCTGATGTACGAAAAGGTTATGGAAATCTTGCAGGTATCGTCGGCATTGTCACAAATATTTTGTTGTCATGCGCAAAGGCAATCGCAGCATATTTAACCGGAAGCATTGCCGTAATCGGGGATGCTCTGAATAATTTGATGGACGCGGCCGCATCTGTTATTACGCTGATTGGTTTTCGTCTCGCATCAAAGGGACGCGACAAAGAACATCCCTTCGGACATGCCCGGATCGAATACATGACGGGCGTACTCATCGCCTTCCTCATTTTGTATGTGGGACTGAAGCTCCTTACCTCCTCTGTACAAAAAATCTTGCATCCGGAAGTGCTCGACGAAAATCTTCTCACTGTTTTTTTGCTTGTCGGCGCAATTCTCGTAAAATTTTGGCAATGCCTTTTTTATTATTCTCTGGCTCGCCGCATCCGTAGCGGTGCGCTGCGTGCGACAGGTGCCGATAGCCGAAACGATTGCATCACAACGGCTGCCGTCCTGGTATCTCTTATTCTTTATCATTTTGTGGGCATCAACTTCGATGGAATCATGGGGAGTCTTGTCGCCCTCTTCGTTTTGTACTCCGGAATAAAAATGCTCTTTGAAACCGCCCGTCCACTACTTGGACAAGCACCGGATGAAGAACTTGTCAAGAATATCGAAAAACTAATTCTCGAAAAATCCGGCATTCTTGGGCTACACGATTTGGTTGTGCACGATTATGGACCCGGAAGAGTTTTTGCCTCGGTACATATTGAGGTGGATTCTTCGGAAAACGTTTTGGTTAGTCATGAATACATCGATGAGATCGAAAAAGAAGCCATGCAGCGATTGAACGTGGAGCTGGTCGGACACCTTGATCCGATTGATACAACAAACCCGCTCCTTTCCGAACTTCGAGATTTTCTTACGAATCTCTGCCTTCTCCGGGACGATGTACGGGGTGTTCACGATCTTCGTCTTGTTTATGGAGCACGGCATATCAATGTCATTTTTGATGTTGTCCTCACAGAAGGTGGCGAAAAAAATCGACAAGAAATTTTCGCTTTCTTCGGAAATGCCCTTCAAAAAGAAGACGCGCGCTACTTTCCGATTATCGCATTTGATTTGGATTATTCCTAGAAGTACGAAACGGTTTCAAGTGATACAATTGTCGGCAAGATAAAAATGGGTGCGTGATAGCGTAGGTAACTATAACATGTCAATACTGATTCTCGAAGACGACATCGCCCTGTGTAAAGGGATTGAATTGACGCTGAATGCACCCGGCAGGGAATTTACGTCATGCCATACAATCGCAGCAGCAAACGAAGCCCTTCAAAAGGGCACGCCGGAGTTGTTCCTTTTGGACATCAATTTGCCGGACGGTTCGGGGCTTGATTTCTGCGAGGCACTTCGATCGGCGGGATACGTCGCGCCTGTTCTTATGCTCACCGCAAACGACACGGAACTTGATACCGTAATCGGTCTCACAAACGGTGCGGACGATTATATGACAAAACCGTTTTCGCTCGCGGTGCTTCGGGCTCGGGTTGACGCCTTGCTTCGGCGCGGAACCTATGACAAAATCGCGACGGCGGATGGGTTTGTTTTCGATTTTGGAGCGCTGCGGTTTGAGAAGAACGGGCAGCCCCTTGAACTTTCTAAAACCGAAGCGCGACTCCTGCAACTGCTGTTTACGAACAGAGGACAGACGCTGACACGCGAACAACTGTCGGAGCAAATTTGGCCGGACGGCACGGAATACGTTGACGAAAACGCGCTGTCTGTAGCAATACGACGGCTTCGCGCGAAAGTAGAGGACGAACCTTCAAACCCGCGCTTCATCAAAACCGTTCACGGTATCGGCTATAAATGGACGCAGGCGCATCCTGTGCAGGAGAGCCTATGATCTTCGATGGCAACAAAAAGCTGCTTCAGAAACTGGACCTTATGCTCGACGAGGCGCTTGCCGGAACGTTTTCGGCTGCGTCGTATGACGAGAGTCTCGTGTCGAAAATCGAATCAAAAATGGCACGATTTCTCGAACAGTCACGGCTTCGGCGGGAGCAGATTGAGGGCGAGCAAGAGCATGTGCGGTCCTTCATAAGTGATATATCGCACCAGCTCAAAACGCCACTGGCGAATATCGTTTTGTACGCGCAGTTGCTTCGCGAACAGAATTTGACGGACGAGCAATCCATCCTTGCGGGGCAGATAACGGCGGGTACCGAGAAACTGAATTTTCTCATACAGGCACTTGTAAAAACGTCGCGACTTGAGAGTGGCATTGTCAAACTTGCGCCGAAACCCGGCGATGTTTACGAGCTTATCAAGACTGCCGCCACCGATTGCGAGCCCCTTGTCGATAGGAAGAAAATGAAGCTATCCGTGGCGGTTGGCACCGCGCCAATCATGGCCTTGTTTGATGCGCGGTGGTGTGTGGAGGCGTTGTTTAATATGATTGATAACGCCGTGAAGTATACGCCGGAAAACGGGAGCATTTCCATAAGCGTTTCCGAATATGAGATGTTCGTGCGGATTGACATTACCGACACAGGACGTGGCATAAGGGAGGAAGATTTGCCGAAAATTTTCGGACGCTTTTGGCGAGCCGCCGAATCCGCGGACAGCCCAGGTGTGGGTATCGGGCTGTACCTTGCAAGGGAAATCATCACAACCCAGGGCGGGTATATCAAGGTTTGTTCGCAGGTCGGCAAGGGCTCAACGTTTTCGGTTTTTCTTTCAAAAATGTAAGATTTGAGAAAGGTGCTTGAAAGAACCTCGCGTTACAATGCTGTTAAACGCAATGTGGAGGTATCGAATATGAGCATCTTGAAAGCAGTCAATTTGAAAAAATATTACGGCGCGGAAGCCACGGTCAAGGCGGTGGACGGCATTGACCTTGCTGTGGAATCCGGCGAGTTTGTGTCCGTCGTCGGCAGTTCTGGCAGCGGGAAATCAACGCTGCTGCATTTGCTCGGCGGTCTTGACCGACCAACCGACGGAAATGTCGAGATTAACGGCAAGCCGATATTCTCTATGAAAGACGATGAATTAACCATTTTTCGCCGTCGTTATATCGGTTTCGTATTCCAAAGCTATAACCTTGTGCCCGTGCTGAACGTGGAAGAGAATATCCTGCTCCAGATTCAGCTTGATGGCAACAAGCCCGACAAAACTTTCATAGCACACGTTATAGAAACCCTCGGACTGACAGAAAAACGGACGAGTATGCCCAATCAGCTTTCGGGCGGACAGCAGCAGCGCGTGGCAATTGCCCGTGCTCTGGCAAGCAAACCCGCATTTATCCTCGCGGACGAACCAACGGGCAACCTCGACAGCAAGACGGGCATGGACGTAATCGGCTTGCTGAAGGTCAGCGGACAAAAATTCGGTCAGACGATTGTTATGATCACCCACAACCCCGAAATCGCTCAGATGGCGGACAGAACGATTCGCATTGAGGACGGGAGGATTGTAGGATGAACGTAGACAACAAACCGATTCTCCGCAAGCTGACCCTGCGCTTGCTCAAGGCGGGCAAAATGCGCAACATCATCGCAGTCTGTGCCATTGCTCTGACGGCGGTACTGTTTACCAGCGTTTTCACCCTCGGTGGCAATGTGATGAGTGCGATTGAGGAGCAGACGCAACGCCAGGTTGGGACGCAGGCGCACGGGGGGCTGAAGTATCTGACCATGGCACAATACGACAATTTCAAGAAGTCGCCGCTACCGAAGGACATCTCCTATAATATCATTTTCTCGATTGCCGAAAATGAGGCTTTACGCGGAATCCAATGCGAAATCCGTTACAGTGAGGACAAAATGGCACGGTGGGAATTTTCATTCCCGGATGTCGGTAATATGCCACAGGCCGATCGCGAAATCGCCTGTAGTACAATCGTGTTGGACGCCCTCGATGTTCCGCGTGAAATCGGCGCATCCGTACCTTTGGTATTCAGCGTTGGTGGCAGACAGTACACCGAACAATTTACACTTTGTGGCTTCTGGGAAGGCGATGCGGTGGCAAGCGCACAGCAGATTTGGCTTTCTGATGCCTATGTCCGTTCTGTTCTTTCAGAAAACGACATTCCAAGCGGTGACTACGCGGGCACAATCATGGCGGATGTGTGGTTTTCAAATGCCTTAGATATAGAGGGAAAAATGCAACAGTTGATTGCCGAGCGAGGTTATGCGCCGGACGAAATTGACTATGGCGTAAACTGGGCGTATGCCGCCAGCGATATCGATCCTGCAATGATTGCCATTACCGTTTTCGTGCTCGCCTTGATCATGCTGTCGGGATATTTGATTATCTATTCCGTATTCGCCATTTCCGTAAACGCCGACATTCGGTTTTACGG
>JAITTH010000155.1 GCA_031287295.1 Eubacteriales Family XIII. Incertae Sedis bacterium | reverse complement strand
AAAAAGGAACAGAAGTGAACCTCGCACACGGGCAATATATTATGGAATTGAAAGAGATGCGGTTTGAAGAAAATGAAAACACCGTTTCTATTACCATTCGCAACATGAAAGATGAAGAAAATTCACTCACACTGACAGGGAGGACTTCTTTATGAAGATATCTAAGTCCGCAATCTTTCTCTTTGAGCTGATGATTGTTATCTTGATTTTCGTTGCTTCTGCGGCTGTATGTATAAACCTCTTTGTAAAGGCCTTCGAATTCAGCACAGACTCCGAAGATCTTACCAAAGCGGTTCTCAAAGCAGAATCTGCGGTGGAATCTTTCAAGGCCACACCGGAAGATGTAAAAGAATCGACCATCTACTACGATAAAGACTGGAATGAAACGGACGGCGAAAAGAAGGCTCGCTATTCGTTATCCATTGTTCCCGAAAAAGATGGTGATCTTTATACCTGTCATGTAATTGCGTATCGAAACACGAAAACACTTTACGAACTGACAGCAAAGCGCTGCATTAGCTGAGGAGACAGATGGCAAATAAGACCGCTTCGTCAAAACAAAAATCTTTCGGAACAACCATGGGTGTTAGCTCTATTATAGCTATTCTTGTACTCATTGTTCTCATCGTTTTTGCGGCGCTTTCCATTATGACATCGAAAGCCGATCTTACGCTGGCACAAAAAACCGCAAATACCATCACAGCCTATTATGAAGCAGACAACAAAGCGGAAGAACGTCTTTCCGAAATATCGAAAGCGGTAAAGGCCGGTGGGAACTGGCAGGAATCTCTTTCAGGAGAAGATATTACATTTTCTACGACAGAATCAGGAACAGAAGTATCCTATCGTGTCGTTGTAAACGAGGATCTTACGCTTCTTGTTACGCTACATGTTTCCAATGCGGGTGAGATTTCACGGAAAGAGTGGCATCTTACTTCTTTGACGGAATGGGCACCGGACAATGGCTTATCGGTAATGCAATAGCACTTTAGGAATAAAAGGATTATGATGAATTTAGATGATGTATTAAAAAAAGCTGTCGAAATGGATGTGTCTGATATCTATATTGTATCCGGTCGTCCTCTTTCTTATAAAGTAAACGGCGTCATCCAGGAAATCGGGGACGAGAAACTGCTCCCGGAAGACACCGATTCACTATTGCAAGAAATCTATATGATCTCCGGGCAGAGAGACATCCAGCGCGTACATGATTCGGGCGATGACGATTTTTCCTTTTCGCTCCCCGGCGTTGCTCGATATCGCGTAAGTGCCTATAAGCAACGTGGCACACTTGCCGCAATCATTCGTGTCGTTGCCTTTGATCTACCGGAACCTTCAAAATTAGGAATTCCCCCTATCGTCCTTGAACAAAGTAAGAAAAAGAAGGGCTTGGTTCTCGTTACGGGTCCGGCCGGCAGTGGAAAATCTACGACCCTTGCTTGTATCATCGACCAGATCAATCAATCAAGAAATGCTCATATTATCACCTTGGAAGACCCCATTGAATACCTGCATCGACACAACAAGAGCATTGTCTCTCAACGGGAAATCTCCTTAGATACCGAAAGCTATGTTGCGGCACTTCGCGCTGCACTCAGACAAGCACCGGACGTTATTCTTCTCGGTGAACTTCGAGATTCCGAAACCATTAACATCGCCATGACCGCAGCAGAAACAGGGCACCTTGTTATTTCAACGCTTCATACGGTTGGCGCAGCAAATACCATCGACCGCATTGTTGATGCCTTCCCTTCCGGGCAGCAAGGACAAATCCGTGTACAGCTTTCTATGGTGTTGCAGTCTGTTATTTCACAGCAGCTCATTCAGGCAGTCGATGGAAGCGTCATTCCTGCCTTTGAAATTATGCTTGTAAACGATGCCATTCGGAACATGATTCGTGAAAGCAAGATTCACCAAATCGATAGTGTCATTGCTTCATCGCAGGCGATCGGTATGGTTACAATGGACAACACGCTGTTGCAGCTCTACAAGGAAGGAAAGATCCTCGATTCTACAGCACTTGCCTTTGCAACGCAGACCGAATTGATGAAAAAGAAGCTCGCGCTGTAGTTTCTCAGACCGGAAGTGTTTTTTATTCCTTAATTCCGTATTTAATGAGGCGATCATAAAAGGCAGAACGACTCAGGCTTAAGAGTCGCGCCGCTGCCGACTTATTGCCATTTGTTTTTCGAAGTGCGTCCAGAACCATTTCACGTTCAAAATCTTTGCGCGCATTTCGATAACCTGTGCTATTCCCTTCGTGCGGTTTTGTCGAAAACGTGTGATTCACAATCTGTGAAGGTAGGTTTTCCATCGTGATCTCACCTTCCCAAACGAAATTCACGGCATGCTCGATTGCATTTTCAAGTTCCCTTATATTCCCGCGCCAATCGTACGAGAGCAAAAGATCTTCTGCTTCGGCACTGATACCGGAAACACGCGCGCCGAGAATGCTGTTATACTTTTCGATAAAAGCACCCGCGAGAAGGGAAACATCCTCCGTCCTCTCCCGCAACGCCGGCAAATTGAATTCGATTACATTAAGTCTATAGTACAGATCTTCTCGGAAGGTTCGGTTGACAATTGCCTCCCGTAAATCTTTGTTCGTCGCTGCAATGATCCGTACATCCACGGATTGTTTTTTCGTTCCACCAACACGCTCGAACTCTTTGTCTTGAAGGACTTGTAAAAGTTTTGCCTGAATGGAAAGTGGAATGTCTCCAATTTCATCCATAAAGATTGTTCCTTTGTCGGCGCGTTCGAAATATCCGGATTTTCCGGCCTTGAGTGCTCCGGTAAATGCCCCGGGCGCATAACCGAATAACTCTGATTCGAAAAGTGTTTCAGGAATCGAAACACAGTTCACAACGACAAATGGACCGCCGGACCTGGGACTTGCCTCATGAATTCCACGTGCAAACATACTTTTACCGACACCGCTTTCTCCGGTGAGAAGAACGGTCGAACTGCTGCGAGAGATGCGAATGGCATCCTGCTTAATGCGTTCGAAGTCCGCGTTGCGTGTGACAATTTGATCAAACCGAGTGGTCCCACTACGTTTTTCGAATTCTGCACGGTAGAACTCGATTTTCTGATTCATATCGAACCATTTTCGGGACATTTCTTCCGTCAACTTGCTGTTGCCAAGGAAGATGGTGCTGACAATTCCGGAATTTTCCGCTGCCCCTTCCAACCGGAACTGCATATGAGAAACTATACACTTTTGACCATTGATCTCCAGCGTATCGACAATTGGCGCGTCCGCCTGTATGCTCTTGAGCAGTGTGCTCGTGTGCAGAACCGTCTGAATCGGTTTTCCAATCAATTTTTTCTCTGCAACTGCCAATAAAGTACATGCCTTCTCATTTACATACTGCACCGTACCGTCCATGCC
>JAITTH010000058.1 GCA_031287295.1 Eubacteriales Family XIII. Incertae Sedis bacterium | reverse complement strand
CAAACGATGCCGAAGATTGCTTCTGTGACAGAATATTCTTCCCTTTGACATCAAATTGACAACGACAGATTATTGTAATCCTATCGAATTTCTATATAATTGATTTTAATATCTTGTTTCGGAATTTTGGGGAAGGATGTCCATGAAGACCAGCATCACACAATTTCAGTCCTATTTGGAAAAAGAAAAAAATATGGCGAAAAATTCGGTCCTCGCCTATCTTCGCGATATTCGTGAATTTTCGTCCTTCGTCGAGAAAAAAAGTGGAATCACACCGCTTGAGGCAACCGAAGCAGACACTGCTGCATGGCTGCTTACGCTGAAACAAGAAGACAAAAGCGGCGCAACGGTCAATCGAAAATTAGCGTCCCTACGTGCATACTATAAGTATATGATTCTTGCCGGAAAGCTGACCAGCAACCCATCTGTGAGCATCAAAACACCTAAAATTGCACGCAAAGAGGTAGAGTACCTGACCATAGAAGAAGTAGAGTTGCTGCTCGAACAACCGGACGAATCTGTCATCGGCATCCGCGACCGTGCCATATTGGAATTGCTCTACGCCACAGGGCTACGCGTGAGTGAAGTCATTGAGGCCAATCTCGAAGACATGAATCTGCGTATGGGGTTCATCACATGCAATGGAGAACATGGGAAGGCAAGAATCATTCCGTTGGGCAGACCGGCACGCGCTGCCATGGAAGAATATGTTTTTAGCGGTCGGGAAAAACTCTTGCGGGAAAAGAAAGATGAGGAACAGGCTCTTTTCCTGAATTACTATGGTGAACGCATTACGCGTCAAGCACTTTGGAAACTCATCTGTGCTTATGCAAAAAAAGCCGATATTGAGAAAAAAATCACGCCGCAGACGCTTCGAAATTCCTTCGCGGTGCACATGATTCAAAACGGAGCGGACATCAAATCCTTGCAAGAACTTCTCGGACACGAAGACATCTCCGCAACCCAAATCTATCTTTCTGTATCGAAAAACCGAATCAAAGATGTTTACGACAGCTCGCATCCTCGAGCCTAGCTGTACCTATAGAAAAGCCGCTGAAATCGTTCCAGCGGCTTTCTTTGCACAATCTCTGCTTTTCTATCGAGCAGCGTATATCGCGCCTTTTACATCAAAATCAGAATCCTCATAGGACCATGCGAATCTTTATCCCTTGTGAACATGAAGCAACTCGTGTGCTTTGTCCTTAATCACATTCTCGTAGGTATACGTGATCATCGGGTTCATGTCCGAAGAACGAATGCGAGTCTTCTTGTCGGAAATGTATACGCCCGCAGAGCGTTCCTTCTTTTCAAATCTAACCGAGAACGGCTGACCACCGCCATTGACGCACCCACTCGGGCATGCCATGACTTCGATAAAATCGAAATGCTCTTCGCCACGTTTGATTCTCTCGATGAGCGCGGTTGCGTTCGCAAGTCCACTCACGACACCAAAGCGCAGCGTACGCTCCCCAAGCTCAACCTCAAACGTCTTGATGCCTACCGTACCACGAACCCCCGAGTAACGGATGTTGTCGAGCGAATTGTAGCTCTTATCCGCAACAACACGACGCAAGACCGCTTCGGTAACACCACCGGATACGCCGAAAATAAGACCGCCACCGCTGTACATACCGAAAACCATATCGCAAGCCTCCGGCTCAAGTTTGTTGATCTCAATACCTGCTTCCCAAACCATTTTGGCAAGTTCTACAGTTGTAATCGAAATATCGGTGTCCGGCTTGCCATCATGTGCGAATTCGGGACGCTGAATTTCTCCCTTTTTCGCAGTACATGGCATAATCGCAACGTTCACGACTTCGCGACCGTCCTGCGGTTCGATTCTTTCACGCTCTTTGATGACTGCGCTGAACATTTGCATCGGAGATTTGCATGTGCTTATGTGATCCATCAAATCAGGATGCTGGGTTTCTGCATATTTGACCCACGCAGGACAACAAGATGTGAAGAGCGGAAGTTTTTCCGGTGACTCGAGCGTTTTTAAGAATTCTGCGCTTTCTTCCATAATCGTTAAGTCTGCTGCAAACGACGTGTCGTATACCTCATCGACACCAAGTCTGCGCAATGCGGCAACGATGAGCGCAAGGGTATTGGTTCCTTCCGGAAGGTTGAATTCCTCGCCAAAGGCAAAACGCACAGCCGGTGCAATCTGCACGATCACGCGTTTTGAAGGATCCGCAAGAACCTCCCAGAACTTATCCGTATCGTCTTTAATGGTAATGGAATTGGTCGGACATACGGCGGAACACTGACCGCAACCGACGCAGTTGGTCTCCGAAAGTGGCATATTAAATGCCGTGCTGACGATCATATCGCGTCCACGGTAAGCAAAGTCGATACAACCAACGTGCTGCCTCTCCGCGCACACGCGTACACAGTCACCGCATTTGATGCATTTGTTTGGATCGCGGACGATGGACAAACTGGAGTGATCAATCTCATATTTGTCCTTCAGTGCCTTCTCACTTTTGTCGAAACGAAGTTCATTGATTCCGAAACGACGAGAAAGTATGCGCAGATGACAATTCGGGCTTCCGGAACACACAGTACATTCGCGACAATGTGTTGAAAGGAGCAATCGAAGGATGTTTCTACGATAACGTTGAAGCTTCGGCGTATTGGTCCAAATTTCCATGCCATCACGAGGGACTTCCGAACAGGATGTAAAAATATTGCCCTTCTTATCTTCAACAATACACATACGGCACGCGCCGAATGTCGAAAGCTCTGTATGGTGACAAAACGTCGGGATTTCGATTCCCGCTTTGTGGATTACTTTGAGGACATTGGATTCATCTGTGAAT
>JAITTH010000043.1 GCA_031287295.1 Eubacteriales Family XIII. Incertae Sedis bacterium | reverse complement strand
CAAGCCTTCATCTGTTGCACCCAAAAGAAGGATGTTTACGCGTTTGGAATCTGCGTAATCTGTCGCGAAAAGCCCTTCCGCCGGAATAAGGACATCCATGTTTTCGTCTGTTATTTCACGTTCTCTCTGGGTTTCCACATCGCCTTTGTCCATTGGTCTGGAATTCAATACCGTTGCAAAAATTCCAATTGACGAGGTGAAAACAAGGAGACAAGTTAAAAAAGTAATCGTAAAAAACTGAAGAAAAATACTTTTCGGGGAAACTTTCTTTCTTCTTTTCTGTTTTCGCTGTTTCAATCTACGTTCCTCTCTGCTATTCCTTTTGTGGCGTAATGCTATAGATCTGATCCATCAAGGCAGGCGCAGCCTCTTCATCTACAAAAAAATAGGAAGCACCATACATCGTCCCGGATGATCCAGGCATTACATAGGTTTCAATATCTGAAGAATCCATACCAACCGCCTTTCCGGCAAGGCGTATCGCCATCGCCATAGACATATTGGTTTCTAATTCTGTAATTGCTGTTTTTGCTACTTTTGGGAAGCCAAATCCGATGCTTTGCTTGAACGCCTCTTTCAGAAAAGCTTGTTGCGCATCTACGCGCCCCAAATCTCCTGTTGCATATCCGCTTCGAAACCGCAGATACTGCACCGAGTGTGCTCCGTCGAGCACTTGGTTTCCTGCCGCTATATCGATTACAAGTCCCTGCGCTTCATCCACGTAATACATATCCATTGGGACATCAATTTCGACACCGCCCATTGCATCGACAATACGAGCAACGCCATCATCACTGATGATTTCGTAAAAATGAATGGGGACGCCACCGAGAACATCGCTTACTGCCTGTGCTATCGCAGTCTCGCCTTCAGTCTCTAACACGGAATTAATCTTTAAGAATCCGGGGTCGTCCATAAAACCTTCTCGTTCATAGTACGTGTCGCGAGGCACAGAAATAACATCAACTCGCTTTGACTCTGTGTCGAAACTTCCAAGCATAATGGTGTCTGATAGACCTTGATTCGTTCCAAGTAGCAGCACATTCACACGTTTTGCGTCTGCATACTTTCGTGAAAACTCACTATTGCCCCCCGCAATCGGAACGATGTCTTTCATAAGATTCCCACCGAACAGACTGAGAATGCCGAACTTGTCAAGCAAAAACAGTCCGCCGGTGAAAAGAATCAAACAGATAAGAAAAATCGGGAAAAATGTTTTTCCGAATGAACCTCTTTTTGGTTGTCTTTCCTTATACGCCATATATTGACCTTTTAGGAAAGACCTTCGCAACTATTTGCTATAGTCAAAGAAGCCTTTCCCTGTTTTTCTACCAAGCATGCCGCCTCTTACGAGTTTCTTAAGCAGCGGATGCGGACGATATTTTGTATCTCCAAACTCTGTATAGAGCACGTTCATGATGGCCAAACAAACATCCAACCCGATCAAGTCGCCTAAAGCAAGTGGACCCATGGGATGGTTTGCACCAAGCTTCATTGCTTCATCAATGTCTTCCGCGGAGGCAACGCCATCTGCAAGAATACCGGCAGCTTCGTTTATCATTGGGATAAGAATGCGATTTACCACAAACCCAGGGGCTTCTGCAACTTCTACGGGAATCTTGCCAAGCGTCTTCGTCAGATCAAGGATCTGTTGCATCGTATCATCAGAAGTTGACAAACCCTTGATGATTTCGATTAGCTTCATAGCGGGAACCGGATTGAAAAAGTGCATTCCAATGATCTTGTCAGGGCGTTTTGTCGCTGCGGCCAATTCCGTGATGGAAAGAGACGATGTATTTGTCGCGATAATTACATCCGGCCCGACAATTTCGTCAAGCTCCATGAGCAACGCTTTTTTTTGCTCCATCTCTTCCGTAGCGGCTTCAATGATCAGATCCACATCTTTGATAATGGAAAGTTCTGTAGATCCATGAAGCCTTCCTAGAATAACATCTTTTTCTGCAGCCGTCAATTTCTCTTTTGTTACAAGTTTTTCGAGATTTTTCGTGACCATCGCAATTCCACCATCGACAGATGATTGACGTCTGGCACGAAGATATACTTCAAATCCGTTCTGCGCCAACACCTGAATAATGCCGGCACCCATTGTGCTTGTTCCGAGTACACCAATTTTCTTCATTCTCTTCCTCCATTTTTATTTGTTTCTTAATTACAAGAGATATCTTTTCTCTTCGCATCTATACCCATAGTTGAGAAGCTATATAGCGTATTTTCGCTCATTCTTACTTTATTTTCAAGAGGCTTCACGAAAATCGTCAGATATTTATCAATATTTATCAATATGGATTACTTTGTCCACACGCACTACGCATGATTCAGAATATTTCGCATTTCCTTTTTATAGGCTTCGACGCCGGGTTGGTCAAAAGGATCGATCCCCATAAGCAATCCCGTCACAGCACATACTGTTTCCAGAAAATATACGGTTTGCCCGAAGCTATGTGCACTCATATCCGGAATTTGCAAAACGGAAACAGGAATGTCAACACTTCTATGGGCACGAGTAACACCGTCTTTGACAGCACGATTAAACTCGTTCATGCCACGCCCTTCGAACATCCCCATACCTGTTGTTCCCTTGACGTCGGTCTCGGGAGAGACGATATCGATCATCGTTTCAGAAAAAATGGGCGTTCCTTCTTGGAAAAATTGTCCTAGCGAATGAAGGTCTCTGGACAAACCAACACTCACCGGAAGCATTCCTTTCCCCTTTTTCCCTTCGCTTTCGCCAAATAGCTGCAACAACCACTGCGTAAGCCATTCCGCGCGAGGCTCGAACCATTCGATCACCTCCACCGTTTTCCCGGATAATTGTAAGCTACGGCGAACACAGGCGTGTCGGAGTGCCTTTTGAATCATTTGCTCTTTTTTCGCGGATTTTGCGCCGGACAACACTTCTCGGATGTCGATGCCTGCAACCGCCATTGGCAGAAGACCAACGGCAGTAAGAACGGAATATCTGCCACCAATATCCGATGGAATGGGTAACGTCGCCCAAGAATGGACGAGAGCTTCCTCACGCAGATTGCCTTTTGCCGGATCTGTAATGACATAGGTCCGACGATTGGCTTCTTCTTCTCCATACTTTTGAATCAGCAACGCTCTCAATAGTGCAAAGGCAAAGGATGGCTCAACCGTGCCCCCGGATTTGCTGATGTTTACAATGCAGATCTCCTCATCCTCGAGCTCTTCCAAAAGATTTTGAAACCAGGTTCCGGAAAGCGTCCATCCTGCATAGAGAATTCTCGGGTTGCCCATGCCTCCGTTTTTCTCGGCACGGTCCCCTTTTATAAAGGAATTTGCAGCTTTCGCTCCAAGATAAGAACCTCCGATTCCAATGACAACAAACGCCGTGCATTTCCCGCAAATCTCTGTCGCAAGCGTTTCAATTTCATCGATTTCTTCGTTTGTTATCTTCTCCGGAAAATCGACCCATCCGGAATAAGCAAGTCGCTTGGATATAAGCACCTGATACTGTTTTTCTGCTTCGCTCAGAAGAGCCTCCGCAGCAGAAACCAACTCGTGATTCATCTCATATGTGATTTCAATTTCCATTTTGGGCCCGTTTCCTTTTTAACATCATATTGCAGGCAATACCTGTCCCAAGCAAACCATAAAACAAGGGCATCACAGATACCGAGCTATCGTTCACGAAAGCGGAAACCAAAAATCCACAAACACCGAGGAATACGCCGAGTCCTACAATCGCTGAAAGTTCTGTAAATTCCTCCTTTCGATAGAGGCGGAAACTCTGTACGATATACATCCCCATCATGGTAAGGAAGGCAAGAAGAGACAAAACACCCGGACCTGTTGCTATACCCAAATACATGTTATGCGGCTTATCTACAATCTTGTATATACTCCAATCTGCCTTATATTTCCCCACATAATCATCGTGCGGAAAGTAAATGCTATAGGTGTCGGCACCGTGCCCAATGAAGATGGTTTTCATCAGCATCGGGAATGTCGTGGACCAAATGTATCCGCGTCCGCTACCAAAGCCCTGATTGTTGGCAAAGCCCCAATGCGGAATATCTTCTAAAGATACTGTCTTATTTGTCGCTAAATTGTAGAATTCCAGTCGATCTTCATTCTCTTCGGTAAAGGCGAAAGGCCATTGTTCTGTTTCCCCGGAAACCATGACAAGATATAGGGGTTTACCTGCTTCCGTTTTGGATGGCGTGATAGACAAGTCGAAAAACCGGTTGTCATCTATCACGATGGCGCCGTTGGATGAACGCGTCACACTCAATTCTTTGCCACTCGCATCCACACACCGTGAAACTTGTCCTTCTTTCGTAAGCCCAAGGGTCATGACATTTCCACTTAATGAAATGGTGAGTTCGTTTCCTTTTGTGCTAAAATAATCAACTTTATGTGTGAGATCATTGAGCGCGTCACTCGCGGATGCAGTCTCCGCAGCAGGTTCCGCGCCTTTTGCTTGAATGTTCAAAACGCTCCGAACGGTATTCGTCAGCTCATCCGTCCAAAGGATGCCCCCCGTTTCTTTTGCGATAAGAAGCGACCCCAATGACGTAACCAGCACGATCGCCATCAATATCGCGATAGACTTCCACCAGAGAAGCAATCGCTTGTGCAACACGATTAACGCCATAACCACAATGACGAAGCACCCCATGAGTCCGCCGGAAGACGCAGAGCCAATCAGATTGAAGACAAGCAGGGCAAAAATCACGCCCCAAATTGTCTTTTTAATCCACTGTTGCTCCCGAATAAAAACAAGACCAAAAAGCGGCAAAAGCAATGTGAGATAGAACGATACGTAATTGATATTGTAGACCGTTTGATAGATTTCATTTTTTTCAAAGGCAAATCTCAGGTACTTTTCATTCTTTGCAGCCGCGCTGTCAATCGCTGCCCAAGAGTTCACCTGCGTTCCGTCCGGCAAGGTATCGATTCGTGGTGTGATGAGTTTTTGACCAAACGTAGACTGGAAAAAGTCATGCCCTGTCGCCTGGGAAATTCCAATGAACGAGAGGATCACGATCATACCGGCAATCGGATATAGAATCCACTTTAAGTCTCTTTCTGAACCAACGGTGTTGATGATGTAGAAGAGCAGCAGCATGTAGCAAAGAATAACCAACGTCCCCTCAAAACGATCATTCCAACCGACCCAAGCAAAGAGCTTGTATTTTGAGAACACAAAGGAAAGCATGACAAAACCGATATAAACGAGCATGGGAATGTATAAAAGACTCCGTTTGATCGAAAAGGATTTTTTAAGAACACGATACAGCAACAAAACAAGCACAAGCGCAGCGCAAATTTCAATAAGCACGACTTTATAGTGACTGAAAAACTCAATGAGGTCGTTTTTTCCTGAATACCAGAAAAAATCGGTCATTTCGCGCTCGTAGCGATACTGCCGAACAATAAGAATCACAATGGCGGTAAACAGCATAATCGGAAAAAGCTGAAGAAAATGGGACTCTGCGCCAAGCCTAGGCGCTGCACGCATATGTAGCAGATACCACTTCTTGCGGTCTTCCGCAGATAACACTTCTTGCTTTTCGGGACGATTTTTCTTTCCTTGCTTTTCGCTGTTTGCTTTCTTCCCGGATTCCTTTTGGGGTTTCTTGGTCGGAGCCTTCCCTTGTTGTTTTTTTGACTTTATAGACAGATCTTCGACATTTTTCTTTTCTTTCTTGTACTTCTTTTTTGCCATGCGCCCTACCTATTCCTTGGATAAGTTAGATGGTATACGAAATTAGTATACCATATCCTTGATTTCTTTCGATGATGTTTCTTTTCATTGAAATCTGCCACTGTTCGACATAAGATAGAGGATAAGGCAATCTCGTTATTTTGGGAGAAATTTGTGCATAAAAATTTGAAAATCGCTATTCTTGTTCTGCTGGACATTTTTTTGTTCAATTTGTCGTATTTTTTGGCTTATTTACTCAGATTTGAATTTGATGTTTCTTCGAGCGGATTTCAAACCTATTTCCCGGCCTATGTGGACAATCTCATTTTTCTGTTACTTTTCAAAGTGCTGGTTTTCTTTTTCATGGGGATGTACAACAGTCTTTGGCAGTATGCAAGCGCAAACGACCTCCTAAAAGTTGTTCGCGCGGCATTTTTCTCATCGCTTCTTTCCATAGCCTTTCTGATTCTGATTCAGCAACATCCTGCCATGCCACGAAGCATTTATGTCTTATCCTTCATGTTTGAT
>JAITTH010000015.1 GCA_031287295.1 Eubacteriales Family XIII. Incertae Sedis bacterium | reverse complement strand
ATTCTATTTGCGAAGGTCACCCCCGATCACGATGTTTTGGAGTTTTTGGCGCAACACTTTTGCGACCGTTTTAAAAATGATCCATTTTTAATTTGGGATACACGAAGAGAAAAAGCTTTGGTAGCCTTCCAAAAGCGCTGGTATATCACAGCCTTATCCGCAGAAACAATCCGAAATGATGTGGCTTTTCGACCGTCTACCGAAGAGCTTTCCTACCGCGCTCTATGGAAACGTTATTTCGATACGATTGCAATTCGAGAACGAACCAATGCCAAATGTCAGAAAAGTTTTATGCCCGTCCGATATTGGGGAAATCTTCCGGAAATGAAGATGAATCCAAACAATCTATGATATGATAAGAAGCAGGGGATTACGTATCCAAGCAATTCCCTATACCTGAAACATTTAAAAGATGACAAAAATTTGAAACCTTGGAAGCTCTATTGAAGTCCGGAGGCTATATTTGCGAAATGCTTTAAGATCAAAACTGATTGAAGCAGTGAAGGCACTGTTGCCGATTACAGTAATCGTGCTTATCCTGAATTTCACAATTACCCCTATGCCCTTCGCGGTTAGAGGGTTATTTATAATCGGCGCATTATTGCTTGTCGTCGGGATGGGATTCTTTACCCTGGGTGCAGATTTGGCAATGATGCCAATCGGTGAGTTTCTGGGGCAGTATCTATCAAAATCTCGAAAAGCTTGGCTCATTGTGATTTCAAGTCTCGTTATGGGAACCATGGTTACCATAGCAGAACCGGATTTGCAAATCCTCTCACGACAAATTCCGGGTGTGCCTGTCGGCATTCTCACTGTTTCCGTAGCGGTGGGGCTCGGTATCTTTTTGGTCGTTGCCATGCTGAGAATCCTATACAACTGGAATATTTCATATTTGCTTGGCGGATTCTATATCGTCGTATTGATTTTGGGTGCGATTGCCCCGAAAGAATATCTCGCAGTTTCTTTTGATGCGGGCGGTGTAACCACGGGACCGTTTGCCATTCCGTTTATCCTATCACTCGGAATCGGAATTTCCGCAGTTCGCGGTGGAGATAGCTCTCGTAGCGACAGCTTTGGTCTCGCCGCTCTGTGCAGCATTGGACCGATTTTTGCGGTTATGATTTTAGGCTTTTTCTTTAATCCCGAAGAGTCTACACTTACCACAACCGAGATTGAAGGCATTCATAATCTAAAAGAACTGTTGGCGGTTTTTATCGATGAAATGCCACATTATCTCCGGGAAATCGGGATTGCCGTCGCGCCGCTCATTTGTGTATTTATGCTATTTCAGGTGTTTGCGTTAAAGCTTCCCAAAGGGCAAATGATTCGAATTTCAATCGGTTTGCTTTACACCTATCTGGGACTGTCGATTTTCCTTACGGGCGTTGGCGTTGGTTTTATGCCGGCGGGAACCTTTATTGGTAGCTACGTTGGTGGACTCTCCTATCGTTGGTTGCTTGTTCCGATCGGAATGATCATGGGTTATTTCATCGTTCTTGCCGAACCGGCAGTGCATGTCCTTACCGAGCAAGTGGAAGAGCTGACAGACGGTGCGATAAACCGAAAGAGTATGCTCTTGGCGTTTTCTGTCAGTGTCGGACTTTCCGTGGGGCTTTCGATGATTCGTGTTCTCTCAGGAATTAGCATTTGGTGGATGCTCATTCCCGGCTATGGGTTGGCAATTTTACTTTCGTTCTTTGTTCCTCGAATTTTCACGATGGTAGCGTTCGACTCCGGTGCGGTCGCGTCCGGACCTATGACGGCGACGTTTCTTCTTCCGTTTACAATGGGAGCGTGTCTTTCTTCCGGCGGAAATCTTATGATGGATGCCTTTGGTGTTGTTGCCATGGTCGCGATGACGCCACTGGTCACGGTACAGCTCATAGGCTTTGTTTACCAGTTGAAAATGCGTCGTGCAGATGCAGAAGAAACCGAAGCCTACGAAGAACTGGCAAAAGATTTCGAAGACAAGCACTTTGTGGAGTGGATATCCAAAGCTTCGGATCCAACGGATGTAATAGACGACTTCGTCGCACAAGCAGATATGGAATTTGTTGCAAGTCCTGAATGGCTTTCTCTTGTTCACCAAGACCAAATCCATTCCGAGATTGTAAAAGACAATAAATATATTGATTTTGATGAATTGGAGAATTAAAGAATAGGGGCGAATATGCAAACGGAAAGGGATTCGGAAAAACAAGCAGATGTGTATGAGCGAATCAATCTGATCATTACCTACATCGAAAGAGGAAAAGCAGACAGTCTCATTCATGCGCTCAGAGAACTCGGGGTAACTTTCAATATGGCAACCGTGGGGTATATGGCCGTGGGTAGTGAATGGGCTGCACTGCTTGGTCTGGCTGAACAAGAGCAAGATATTGTTTTCAGCATTGTAACGGAATCAAAACGAAGCCATGTTCTATCGATGATTGAATATAAGTTTTCATTTGATGAGCCAGGGAAAGGCATGGCCGTGAGTGTGCCCATAGCAGGAGTGGGTGGTCCGGTTTCTTTGAAATACCTTTCGGGTGTTCATTGCGAGCATGAGGAGGAATAAACATGAACTATGAGTCCGCAGAATTCAGAATGATCGTTACCATTGTAAACCGAGGCTACGCCGAATTCGTCGTAGACGCCGCACGCGAGGCGGGTGCGAAAGGGGGAACGATTATTCATGCAAGAGGCACAGGCGTACATGAGACGGAAAAGTTTTTGAATATCAGCATTACACCCGAAAAAGAAATGATTCTCACCTTGGTTAGCAAGGAAAGCGCAAAAAAAATCACAAGGGAAATTCTGGAAAAGGCCGGGCTCAAAACACCGGGTCGCGGAATCTGTTTTGTCCTGCCCGTAACGGATGCTGTCGGATTAACCCATCCCCTTTAGCACAATTTCGCTACCTTAAGCCAGAGGCGAGTTCGAGCAACGCCTTTACCTTATAAGAAAATGCTGAGAACCTCTCCAATGGGGTCATGAATTACGAGGTTTGCCCGCCGGTCAAAACTCGTCTGAGATTTGTTGATCAGCACCAGATTTTTCCCGTTAAAATATTCCAGATAGCCTGCGGCAGGATAAACAACCAGAGATGTTCCTCCGACAATGAGCGTATCTGCGGCACTAATGGCACGAATCGCTCCATAAACCGTATTTTCGTTAAGGGGCTCTTCATACAAAACAACATCAGGTTTTATCGTTCCGCCACAAAGATTGCAGCGAGGGATGCTCGTTTGCTTTCCTTTTGCGTCTAGGCAGTTTTCAGGCTTCAGAACATAGGGCAAATCGAAGGGTGCGTCACAGTTCATACATGTGTTTCGATGGATGGAGCCATGTAGCTCAAAAACGGTCTTTGATCCGGCTACCTGATGCAGCCCATCGATATTCTGCGTGACGACCGCCTTCAGCTTTCCTTGCGCTTCCAATTTTGCCAATGCCTTGTGTGCCTTGTTTGGCTGCGCGTCGGCAAAGAGCATATTCTGCTTGTAGTAGTCGAAAAATAGTTCAGTGTCGGAAAGGAAGGAAGAATGCGAAATGATGCTCTCCGGCGAGCGACCATACTTTTGTTTCGCTTT
>JAITTH010000133.1 GCA_031287295.1 Eubacteriales Family XIII. Incertae Sedis bacterium | reverse complement strand
TTCTAAGTTTGCAATCCATTCCTGACCCGATGCGATCGAAGATTTCAGATCGTCAAGCTCCTGCGAATAACCGGCTTTGATGAGCCCACCCTCACGTACCGTAAACGGGGGCTCGTCCTCTATTGCAGCCTCGATGAGCGACCGGATTTCCTCCAAATCGGCAATTTTTTCGTTCAATTCCTGAAGCAGCAAACAATCGTCCGCCACCAACAAATCGTTCTTAATCTCCGGCAGCACCGATACACTGTTCTTCAGGGCGATCAAATCACGCCCGTTTGCATTTCCACAAGACACGCGAAAAACGAGCCTTTCGAGGTCGTAGATCGCCTTCAAATGCGTTTTTAAGTTGTTTCGAATCAGCACCTCTTCATAGAGGAATTCCACCGCAAATAGGCGTTCCTGTATCCTGTCCGTATGCGTCAAAGGTTCCTTGATCCATTTTTTTAGCAGTCGCCCACCCATTGCCGTGTGGGTTTTATCGAGCACGCCAAGCAGAGACCCCTCTGTGTCCTTGCCAAGAATCGACTCGGTAAGTTCCAGATTGCGAATGCTTGCACGATCAAGCCTCATATGGTCCGTAAAATTGTACGCCAACAAGGGTTTCATGTGACCCAACTGTTGCTTCTGCGTTTTTTCAAGATAGGAAACCAGCCCAAAAAGTGCCGCGAGCGAACAGCTGTCCGATTCAAGCCCAAGACTCTTCGGGTTTTCGATTTTCATCACCTGACGAAGCAGGCGTAACCCCGTCTCCTGCGTATATTCCGATGCGGGAAGTTCGGTTTTCGGAAGATCCATATTTTCGTCAATCATAGTACCGATCTCAGAACCCGGCGTTTCCTCAAAAAACAGCACTTCCGATGGCGAAATCCGCGTCAATTCATTCATCAGCGTATCGATATCGGAAACACGCAGCTCTGCCGTAAACAGATCACCCGTAGAAATATCCGTCCAGGCGAGCCCAATGTCGCTTTTCCCTACAAATACAGAGGCCAGATAATTGTTTTCCTCGGCTTTGAGCATCAGGTCGCCGGTGAGTGTTCCGGGGGTTACGATGCGCACGACTTCCCGATTCACAAGTCCCTTCGCTAAGAGAGGATCTTCCGTTTGTTCACAGATGGCAACCTTATACCCCTTCTCCACAAGGCGTGCGATATAGGTCTCCGCACTTTGGAACGGTACGCCACACATGGGCGCACGGTTTCCATCGATTCCGCAATTCTTTTTCGTGAGTGTAATTTCAAGTGCTTTCGATGCCTCAAGCGCATCGTCAAAGAACATCTCGTAAAAATCTCCGAGACGAAAAAACAAAATACAATCTTGATGCGCGTCCTTTATTTCCAGGTATTGCCTCATCATCGGCGTAAGACGCGCACGTCCTTGCGCACCCAGATCTTCGATAAAGGATATCTGTTGTTCCGCTAGCTTATTTGTCATTTTTTCTATATCAATCCTCTTTGATTTGTTTCTTCATCTGCGACAAAAACTCGACATTGCCCTTTGCCCCGGTAATCGGTGATGGCGTCACATTGGTTACAACAAGCCCGTTTGCCTCGGCATAACCACGTACCTTTTCGATCACGGCACGATGAATTTTTTCATCGCGAACAATGCCCTTCTTCCCCACTTCCGCACGTTCCGCCTCAAACTGAGGTTTGATGAGCGCAACGATCTGCCCCTGCGGTTGCAACAGCTTTTCGGCCGTCGGCAGCACGAGCTTTAAAGAAATAAAGGAAACGTCGATGGAAATGAACTCCGGTTTCTCTTCAATCTGTGCAGGATCGAGATAACGAATGTTCGTGCGCTCCATATTGACAACCCGCGCATCGTTTCGCAAATTCCAATCGAGCTGCCCATATCCGACATCCACGGCGTAGACCCGCTTTGCCCCGGCTTTCAACATCAAATCTGTAAATCCGCCCGTAGATGCGCCGATGTCCATACAGACCTTGCCTTCGAGCTCAATGTTCCACTCGTTTACTGCCTTTTCGAGCTTCAATCCGCCCCGGCTTACGTAACGTAATCCATCCCCTGTAATCTCTATCGTAACATCTTCGTGAACCTGGGTTCCCGCCTTCAATTCGCGCACACCGTTAACGGCAACTTCTCCCGCCATGATGACGGCTTGCGCTTTTTCCCTCGACGGAACCAGCCCCTTTTCCGCCATAAGCACATCCAAACGCTTTTTCATTTTAACAGGCGCTTGATCTGCTCGGCGACGTTTTCCGCGGTAAGTCCGTATTCCCGCATCATTTCCGGCGTAGCTCCTTGCGGCACAAATTCGTCCGGCCATGCGAGCGTGTATACTGCGTTTTTGTAGTTGTTTTGCATAAAGAAGGTCTGAACCTGCGAGCCAAAACCACCTGCGCGAACATTATCTTCCAACGTGAGAATGGGAACACCCCGTTTCGCCACATTTTTCAAGGCAACCGTATCGAATGGTTTCACACAGCGCGCATCAACAACCTTCACCGAAATATTCTCTTTTTTAAGGAGCTTACTTGCCTCAATCCCCATGGATGCCATCGGACCAACCGTCCAAATCTCCGCATCTTTTCCACGTTTCAAAACACGACTGCGCATTTCCGTTTCCTGCACCGCATCCCCATCGTTCACCGCGGATTTTCCACCCATCGCAACAACCGGCGAAGCCTCCCCACGCGGATAGCGAATGGCGACCGGACCCTCGCAATACCCCGCAGCAAAGGTGATCATCTTTCGAAGTTCTTCCCCATCCGATGGTGCCAACACAAGAAAATTCGGGAGCGTAGACAGATACGAAAGATCAAATACACCGTGGTGCGTCTCCCCATCCGGCCCGACATTCCCGGCGCGATCAATGAGAAAAACCACCGGGAGCTTCTGCATTGAAATATCGATGAGCAGCTGATCGTATGCACGCTGCAAAAAGCTGGAATAGATGCAAACAAACGGCTTGCGCCCACCAAGAGCCAACCCAGCCGCAAAGGTCACGGCATGCTGTTCTGCAATGCCAACGTCAAAAAATCGATTTGGGAAGCGCTTCGCGAAACCACCAAGACCGGTTCCGTCCATCATCGCGGCTGTGATTGCGGTAATGTTCTCGTCGGCTTCCGCAAGTTGTAGGAGCTTCTCACCCGCAATTTTTGAATAGGAAGCACCTTTCGATGCATGAATCTCCAAACCGGTTTCAGGATCAAACGCATTAATGCCATGAAACTTTTGAGGATTGAGTTCCGCATTCCGATACCCTTTTCCTTTTTTCGTAACGACATGAATCAGCGTCGGCTTTTCAAAACGTTTGGAAGTTTCAAAAACACGCAAAAGCTGTGGCAAATCATGTCCATCCACGGGTCCGTAATAGTCAAAACCAAGTGCCTCAAAAATACACTCCGAAATCACCGCATAATGTATGAGGTCTTTTGTGTGCCCCAATCCACGATATAACGTGTCGCCAAAAGCGGGAATTTTTATGATATTTTTCTTTACCGTATCCTTCGCATTTTGATAGGTTTTTGAGATTCGAAGCCGTCGAAGATGCTGCGACAGACTCCCGATGTTATGCGAGATGGACATTTCATTATCGTTGAGCACAACGATCAGTCGCGTTTGACGGATACCCGCGTTGTTGATGCCTTCAAACGCCGCGCCGCCTGTCATTGCCCCATCGCCGATCACGGCGATCACATGCTCTTTGCCACCTCGAATGTCGCGTGCTTCCGCAAGTCCCATCGCAGCAGAAATCGATGTGCTGGCATGTCCGCTGTCAAAAACGTCCGCATCACTTTCATCGCGCTTCGGAAACCCTGAAAGACCATCTTTTTTGCGCAATGTATGAAATTGTGACGCCCGCCCGGTGAGAATCTTATGAATGTATGCCTGATGCCCGACATCCCATACGATTTTGTCCTTTGGAATATTGAAAACACGGTGCAGGGCGATGGTCAGTTCCACAACACCGAGATTGGGTGCCAAATGACCACCCGTTTTCGAGACCATGTCGATCAAAAAATCGCGGATCTCATAGGTGAGGAGGTCCAACTCATTCGCTGTCATCCCCTTCAGTTCTTTTGGGAAATCATACTCTGTCAGATTTTTTTTTGTCATTTTTCCTCTGTTTTCTACGTAAGCTACTTTGTCCGATTTGCAAGGTACCGCGCCATTTCGACAAAAAATTCTCCCGACTGTCGATACCCTGATAAAGCCGCTATGGCACTGTCTGTAAGTGCCGCAAGGCGCTCTTTTGATTTTTCCAGTCCATGAACGGATGGGTAGGTGGCTTTGTGATGGCACATATCGTGTTGCGTCTTCTTCCCAATCTCGACCTCGTCGCCCTCTACATCCAAAATATCATCCGCAATCTGAAAAGCCAGCCCCACGTTTCCCGCGTAATTGCGGAGCGCGCTAACAAGCGCAGAGTTACCTCCGCCCAGATAAGCCCCGGCAACAATGCTGGCCTCGATCAGTGCAGCGGTCTTATTCACATGAATATAATCGAGCAGCTCGGGAGAAACCTGCTTCCCTTCCGCCTCAAGATCCGCCATTTGTCCGCCGACAAGCCCCAGACATCCGGATTCTTTTGCGATCACATAGGACGCACTGACACGATTTTTCAACGCAGTCGGTTGGTCGTAATACAGCTGCATGTCCTTTATCATGGCTTCGTATGCGGCATTCAGGAGCGCGTCCCCCGCCAAAATCGCGGTTGCCTCTCCATAAACCACATGATTCGTCGGAAGACCACGTCGCAAATCATCATCATCCATCGCAGGAAGGTCGTCGTGGATCAGCGAATAGCTGTGAATGTATTCCACGGCACACGCAAACGGCAGCGCCTGCATAATATCGCCACCCGCCATTTCGCACGCTGCAAGAAGAAGAATCGGTCGAATGCGCTTCCCCTGTGCATTCAAACTGTACTTTGCACTTTCATACAATGTCATACTTTTGCGGTCAACATCCGGTAGAAAATCGAGAAGATGCTCTTCGACAATGTACTTCAAGCGATGATATTCCGAATACTCAATCATTTTCGATCTCCTTTCCCTCGACGTTTTTGCCTATCTGCTCAATGGTTTGCTCTGCCTCGTTCAAAATTTTTACACAAAGATCGTAATAGCCAATCCCCTCTTTGTAGGTGGCAATGGCTTTTTCCAAAGGGACATCCTTCTTTGACAGTTTTTCGGATGCGGATAAAAGCTTGTCCATTGCCTGTTCAAATGTGAGTTCTGTTTTCTGAGTCATTGCTTCCCCCCTATTGCATCAACGATAACGGATACGTTTCCGTCTGAAAGAACCGCTGAAAGTTCTTTTCCTTTCGAAAGCTGTTTCACGGAATGCACATTTTTGCCTTCTGCATTCAGCAACACGGAATAGCCTCTGCTTAGAATCGCAATCGGATTGAGTGCCTCAATGCTGCTATGAAGCTGCGCTGCTTTCGCAAATCCGTCTTTCACCATCTGCCGGGTTCGCTGTTGCATCTCACGAATCTGCCCCTCTGCTTCCTTGCGCGCAAGTGCCAATCTTCCGGAAAGAATCCTATGCAATTGTTCCATCCGAAACGAATTCATTGCATATCGGGCATCTGAAATGCGTTGCGTCATATGCAGATCCAATTCATTGCGAAGCATGTCGAGTTCTACCGCAAGCTCTTCCGTATCGGGAACTGCCATCTGTGCCGCTGCGGTCGGTGTTTCCGCACGAACATCTGCGACAAAATCGGCAATGGTCACGTCGGTCTCATGCCCAACAGCAGAAATGATCGGAATCTCCGAAGCAAAGATGGCACGCGCCAGTATCTCTTCATTATACGCCCAAAGTTCCTCAATGCTACCACCTCCGCGCCCCAAGATCATCAAATCTGTCTCGGGAAAGTCTCGGTTTATCGTCTCTACTGCCGTAGCATTCTGTTTTGCGGCGTTCGGTCCTTGTACAAGAACCGAATAGACCAAGACCCTTACGAAGTCGTTTTTTCCTGTCATGATTGAGAGCATATCCTGTATGGCAGCCCCGGTTGACGCGGTGATGATCGCAATCTGTCGCGGGAACTTTGGTAGTATTTTCTTATGAGAAGCATCGAACAACCCTTCCTTACGAAGATCTTGTTTCAACTTTTCAAAATTCGCTGCAAGATTTCCGGTTCCTTCAACATGGATGCCACGGATGCTAAACGAGTAGTAACCGCCTTTCTCATAGACGTTAATGTACCCATCGGCAACGATTTCCATTCCATCTTCAAGACGCAACGGCACCTGTGCATATACATTCGACGGCAGAAAACAATTGATTTTCGAACTTTCATCCTTCAAGGTAAAGTAGACATGACCGCTGCTGTGATGTTTGAAATTCGAAATTTCTCCAATCACGCTCAGGTTCAGCAAGAGCGGATCGGCCTGCAAAACACGTCGAATATAACTGTTTAATCTGCTAACACGAACAGGTTTACCCGCCATGTGCCTTATTCCTCGTTTCTGAGATTCCTCCGAATGTCCATATCGGTTTGTTTTCGGACGATTTTTCCCAATATGCCATTGATAAAATGCGGACTCTTTTCGCTGCCAAAGCGTTTCGCCATTTCGACGGCTTCGTTAATCGATACGTTCACAGGAAGCTCCGGCACATAAAGAATTTCCGCAATGGAAAGTCTCAAAATTGCCAGATCCACACGTGAGATCCGCTGGATTTTCCAGTTGTCACTTGCCTCCGTCACGGCTGCATCGAGCTCTTCTCTGTGGCTTCGCACGAACGACAAAACCAAATTGAAATAGTCTTTATCCAACTTCGATACGAGTTCATCCCCACATTCTTCTAAGAATTCCTGCTCCGAATTCTCCGAAAAATCATTCAGGAGTGTCATTTGATATAGGAGTTGCATGAGTGTTTCTCTCGTACGTGTTCGACGATTCATTTTAGATCAGTCCTCAATTCTTAGCTTTCTTACACATCATCGCGTGCAACGCCTTGTACGTGAATGTTAATGGATTCGATATCGATTTCCATCTCGTCCAATAGTGCACTTTTTACATTTTGTTGAATGTTCCAGGCAACATCCGGAATCCACTGCCCAAAGGTCAATACCACAAAAATATCAATGATGACACCTTTGTCTCCATCTGCAAATTTGATGCCCTTAAAGCGACTTTCCTTGCCCCAAATCGTATGGGTAATCGTGTCGGCAATCAGTGGACTCAGATCGAAAACGCCCTCTGTAGCAAGCACAGCGTTCGAAACATAAAGGGCAAGAACATCCGTAGCAATGGTTTCATTTTTAAGAGGAAGCATTCTCTGCCCCTTTTTCTTCCGTTTCGTCTACGATTTCCAGGCGAATCTTTTCGATGCGGCGATCTTTGAGTTTTTGCACCGTAAAGATACAGTTATCAATGCGTACCACCTTCTGTTCTTTCGATTTTTCATCCGGTATTTCGCCAAGCAGATCAATGACAAGCCCGCCAACCGTCTCATATTCTTCAGACTCGAGTTTGAGCCCGAGCTCTTCGGAAAGGTCGTCTAAATTGTAGCTCCCATCCAGTTCATAGACATTCGGAGCGATTTGTTCCAATTTGGGCTCGGAGTCGTCGTATTCGTCGTCGATATTGCCCATAACTTCTTCCACCATATCTTCGATGGTTACAATGCCCGAAAAACCACCGTATTCATCGACGAGAAATGCCATATGTGTCTTGCTGTCCTTCATCTCGTGAAACAAATCGTCGATGTTTTTTGTCTCCGGTACGAAGAATGGTTTTCGTAGAAGACTGCTTATTTTTACGCGGTTAAATCCGACCTTCTTCGCCTGTAGGATGAAGTCTTTCATATACAAAACACCGACAATATCGTCGTTGTCTTTTTCGAAATACGGAATACGAGAAAAGCGACTTTTGAGCAGCTCGTCCACGTATTCTTCGAGCTTGTCGTTGATGTTTACCATAAATACATCGGTTCTGGGCGTCATAATCTCGTATGCAAGAATGTCGTCAAATTCAAACACACTGGTAATCATCTCTTTGCCGGTTTCGTTGATGAGTCCTGTTTCAATGCCCACATCGAGATGAGAACGAATCACTTCTTCCGAATATTGTTCTTCAATGCTATCTTTTTTGATGCCGAACAGACGTAAAATCCCGGACACGGTCTTGGACAAAAGCCAGACAAACGGTGCCGCAACCTTTGATACAAACCATACCGGATATGCCGTAATCAGCGCAACTTTTTCAGAATAGTGAAGCGCAACGCGTTTTGGAACGAGTTCACCGAGCACAAGGTTGAAAAAGGATAGAATGAAGGTAATGATCACAATCGAAATTTGCATTCCGTATTTGATATGAAACCCTTCAATCCACGAAGCCAAATCAGCAGCCATGGATGTAGCGGCAGATGCACTCTGCAAAAAACCTGCAAGTGTTATGCATACCTGAATCGTTGAAAGAAACTTGTTCGGCTGTGCCAAGAGGGAAACCAGCCGTTTTGCACGTTTATTTCCATTTTCAGCCAAACTACGAATTGCATTTCGATTTACGGAAACGGTGGCCATTTCTGCCATCGCAAAGAATGCATTGATGAGAATCAGAACGAGTAAAAAAATGATTTGCGGTAAATACGTACTCCCGGGGTCCGGATCCATATTTGTTTGTCAGCTCCTTTAAAAAACTTATACTTTTACGGCATGTGCTTCCTTTATTTATATCATATTTTTCGCCCCTTTTGCAAGAAGGGGGTCGTAGCCTCATGTGATGGGCTAATGTTTTTTGTTACTACTCAACGGTATTCGCATATTTTTCGTAGATTTGGTATTTCGGACAGGTTCTGAACCGTAGGCGTACTCTGATGTACGTTGGAGGGGCAGGTTTTGTCCGAAACGCCGGAGATACGGGGAATAGGCGGATACCCTTGAGTAGTTACAATTTTTTACGAATGAGCGAATAAGGTTCCACCCGGCTTGGAACGCGCAGAAAGGCTTTTTGCTGCGCATGAGGCACACTTTGAATCGGATTTTGGTATTCGTCGAAGAGCTCTTCCACCGTCATCTCAAGAAACGCTCGCTGCGGTCCGAAAATCTCGACGATCTCTCCTTGTGAAAATTTCCCGCGCTGCTCAAAAGCAAGCAAACCATCTTCCGGGTTGTATCCGGTGACGATTCCCAGATAAACATAGCTACGTTGATAACCGCCACTTTTATCGTCTTGCCCTTCCATGCCCGGATTCCCATAGAAGAACCCTGTCGTATAATTGCGATGACTTGCCTTCGAAAGTTCCTCTTTCCAATAAGCAAGACTTTCCGCAGAGACCGTCTGCCCCGGAGAGGAAAGTGCCTCGTCGATGATGTGGCGATAGGCACGCACAATCGTGGCTACATAATAGAGGCTTTTCATGCGCCCTTCTATTTTGGCGGAAGCAATGCCCGAATGCAGTAAATCCGAAACATTTTCGAGCATACAAAGATCTTTCGAACTCAAAAGATAGCTTCCGTATTGGTCCGTTTCGATGGGAATGTATTCGCCGGGACGCTGTTCTTCGACAATCGCATACTTCCAGCGGCATGTATGCGCGCAGTCACCGCGGTTGGCGTCTCTTCCGGTTAAAAAATTGGAAAGCAAGCAACGTCCGGAATAAGCCATGCACATCGCGCCGTGAACGAAGACTTCGAGTTCTAAATCGTTGGGAATCTCTGTACGAATTTGTGCGATTTCGGAGAGCGATAGTTCTCGCGCGAGAATGATGCGCCGTACGCCCTGCTCGTACCAAAACTTCGCTGCCGCCGCATTTGTCACGCTTGCCTGTGTGCTGAGGTGCAATTCGGGACCGCCTTCTTTCCCCGCATTC
This sequence comes from Eubacteriales Family XIII. Incertae Sedis bacterium, assembly GCA_031287295.1. GTDB lineage: Bacteria > Bacillota > Clostridia > Peptostreptococcales > Anaerovoracaceae > JAISTV01. The sequence goes on along the minus strand of JAITTH010000133.1, from coordinate 3,408 downwards.
GGAAAAACTGTCTTTAGGAGTGAAAGAACACCGGGATCGGAAAAAATAAAACCATCCGGCGCAAACCCGGTCAATGCACGGAGAAATGCCTCTAACTCCGCTGCCTCACCGGGATGCGAAAAGGCATTTACCGTCAGATAGGCACGTCGGTTTTGCGAACGGCAAAACGTTACCGCTTCCTCTATTTCGGAAAGAGAAAAATTGCCTGCCCCTGCACGCAAGCCCGCAACTTTTCCCGCAAAATACACCGCATCCGCGCCATACAGCAGTGCAATTTTTAGTTTTTCCAAATCGCCTGCCGGAGCAAGCAACTCCATGTTACTCATACAGGCCGACGGCATCGGCATATTTCTCACTATCGATTGCGAACTGATCTTCATTATCGGAGAAATTGTGGGAACCGTCTAATTTTTCACTGAGGACAAAGAAGATATAATCGTTCTTTGCCGGATAGAGTGCCGCTTCTATGGATTCGATGCGCGGGTTGCAAATCGGGCCCGGCGGCATACCAAGATGCAGATAGGTGTTGTAGGGCGACTCAATCTGCGTATCTGCCACCGATAAAAACTCCTTGGGCTCACCTAAAATATACTGGATGGTTGCACAGCTCTGCAGCGGCATATCGATGTTTAGGCGGTTATAGAAAACACGCGCCATAACAGGTCTCTCTTCGGGTACAACCGATTCTCGCTCGATGATGGATGCCATATTGACCGCTTCAAATACCGTCAGTCCAACTTCTTGGGCGCGGGTATAGTATTCCGGTTTGAACAATTCATCAAACCGTGCAAGCATTTTGTCAATAATGGCGTGGGCTCCGGCATCCACGTAAACTTCGTAAGTATCCGGATAGAGGAAGCCTTCGAGGCGTTCCGGTCCCGCAGGTAACCCTTCCATAAATTTATAATCAAAAACGCCGTTTGCGACTTCGTTCAGAAACTCTTCTTCCGTAACAAGACCGGCTTCCACAAGTCGATTTTTGATCTGCGTAATGTTATACCCTTCCGGAATGGTAAAGGATGTCGTTTCGCTCACGATTTCTTGTTTTGTAAGCACGACAAGAATATCATCGGTAGACATGCTCTTTTTCAGGGTATACGTGCCGGCACGAAGGTTATTGTATTTTCCGTCCAAACGCGCACGTAAGAGGAAGAAGAATTCGCTGCGAATCACATCGGCGTCCTTCAATGCCCCGGCTGCGCCTTTCGCCCCGGAACCGTCTTCAATGACCACGACAACATCCGTCGTATCTGTCGCATCTACGGGTTTCAACGAATGTTGATAAACAAAAAAGAGAATAACGACGGCTATAACAAGCAATCCAAGGATACCAAGGAGTATCCTCGGTAGCATACTTTTTTCTCGATACGGCATACTATGCCCTCCCTAAATAATCTCCTGAACGTGTGTCGATTTTGATGACCTCTCCGGCCTCAATAAAGATCGGAACCTGTACGGTTGCGCCCGTCTCTACAATTGCTGCCTTTGTAACATTGGTCGCCGTGTCACCCTTTACACCCGGTTCTGTCTCCACGATTTTCAATTCGACAAAATTCGGTGCTTCGACAAGAAATGCATTGCCCTGGTAGAATTTGATTTCCGCAGTATCGTTTTCGCGGAGCCATTTGATGGCATCTTCTACTTGATCCGCCGTAAGCGGGGATTGTTCATACGATTCTTCATCCATAAAATAGTAAAGATCGTCATCGCTGTATAAATACTGCATCTTCTTGGTTTCAATATGGGCTCTCGGATATTTGTCGTTTGGATTGAAGCTCTCTTCACGAATGACACCGGTAATGACATTTTTGTACTTTGTGCGAACAAAGGCACTTCCTTTTCCCGGCTTTACATGCTGAAAGTCAACAACGACAAACGGTTCCCCGTTAATCTCAAATGTGATACCTTTTCGGAATTCTCCGGCAGAAATCATAACAACATCTCCTCTGAATGAAAAACTTTATAAAATGATCAGCGATTTATCGCTTTTAACCAAATTGATTATACCTGTTTCTGTGATAACGAACAAGTCTTCGATACGAACGCCACCCTTTCCGGGGATATAGATGCCCGGCTCTACGGTAACCGCCATCCCCACCTGGAGGGTTTCTTCGCTCTTCGCATTGAGTGTCGGAGCTTCGTGTACTTCCTTGCCAACGCCGTGTCCGGTCCCGTGAATGTAATACTCACCGAACCCGGCAGCCTCAATGATTTCTCGTGCGGCTGTATCGACGGACTGACAGCTCACACCCGCAGCAAGGACATCAATTGCCGCCAGCTGCGCATCGAGAACGGTATAATAGAGTTCTCGCAGCTCCGCGTATGGTCGCCCTACTGCAACCGTACGCGTCATATCTCCGCAATATCCGCCGACAACCGCGCCAAAATCTATTGTAACCAGATCGCCTTTTGCAATGCGGTAGTCGGAAGGCACGCCGTGTGGTTGGCACCCGTTTTCACCCGCGACACAAATGGTCGGAAACGCGAGGGACGTTCCGCCGTGTGAGAGCAAGTATTCGTCAATTTTTCGTGCAATTTGCAATTCACTGATGCCCAGGCGAATTTCTCCGAGGATATAGTCAAAACAGGCATCCCCCAGCGCGGCTGCCTGCGTTATGCAAATTAATTTTTCAAGGTTTATCTCCATTTTTGTTTCACTGCATCCTTTGTCACATGAGGCTATCCTATCGTTGATTTCAGTCGGTTTTTACGGCTTCGGCAAGAATCTGATAGACATCGTTTACGATTAAAGTAAACCTCATTTCCGCCTGCAAAAACTCCGCTGCCAGTGGGTCTCGCATGAGAATCTGCCCCAGATTTTGCATCTGTGCAAGCACGTCCGGTCCGGGGTTTTCGCCCATCATCTGCCTTTTTTGCATCTCAAATTGTTTCCCGCGAAAGTCGTTAAGCGCTTCGGTAAGTTCCGGATTCTGCCCTGCCTTTTCCTTGATTGCAATGTAGGCACGGTATTCCTCGCTTGCACGAATCGCATCGCTCAATTCTTTCGCCATATCATGAATGTTCTGCATCACTCTCTATCCCTTCTGTTTTGATCGCGGTAATGCACGATCAAATCTGTAAAATATTGTATAACACAAAGCCCCCTTCGTCTACCTGCGTGCAACCTGGGATTGATTTTTTACTGTAGGTGTTACATGAGGCGTAGTCATCCTTGCCGCATACTTCAAGATCAGCAAGCACGGAACTCACAGAATGTTCTTACCCTTACTCTGTTCCATATCAGTAAGTGCAGCAAATGTTTTCGTATTGTACTGTGGAATTTTTACCGGGTGTCAATTTGGTTCGTGGAATCTGTCGCCATCTGTTGTATGATATGCGCCCTCAATAAAAAAACGAGGTCAGGAAATCGTACTCTTTTATTAGGAGGCTGTCGATTTTCGCGAGGAG
>JAITTH010000120.1 GCA_031287295.1 Eubacteriales Family XIII. Incertae Sedis bacterium | reverse complement strand
GCTGTGCTCTGGCTCGTCCAGGTCGTTTTCCTGCGAAGCTTTTATGAAGGTATGAAAATTCGTGAGACCGAAAATATCGCGGCTCAAATTGAAGACTTATATAAGACGAACGATCCGGTAAAAATTCGCGAAAAAGTTGTCGAGATTTACCGCACGAATGACATCTATATCGAAATTCAAACCGAAAGCGGCATCCCTGTTTACATTCCAAACATCCATTTCCAAGAAGAAAGCAGCGTCAAGGAAACAGAGTCCGTCGTACCACTCTTACCGATGAGCGTATATCAATCGGAGATTCAAAAGCTATCAAATGAATTGCTTGACAGCAATGAATTTAACATCAGCCGTAAAGTCAAAGACACGACACTCGGTCTTACAACTTTTGAGTATGCCTCCCACATCAGTTTGGAAGGGGAAGAGCCTCGCATTCTATTTCTGTTCTCGCCTCTCTACCCCATTGGTTCGACACTCAACATCCTCATTACGCAGCTGATCTATGTGACCATTATTGCCATTCTTATGGCGAGCATTATTTCTCTGTTCCTCTCCCGGAAGGTGGCACAACCGCTTCGGACGATCACGGAATCCGCAACCAAACTCGGCGACGGTGAGTATGGCATTGTTTTTGATGGTGCACATTATTCCGAAATTGTAAAATTAGCGGATACCCTTACCTACACCTCGTTGGAATTGGCCAAGGCAGACAATCTGCAAAAAGATGTCATCGCAAATGTCAGCCACGACTTACGCACGCCGCTAACGATGATTACGTCCTATGCCGAAATGATTCGTGACATCTCCGGAGAAACGCCTGCAAAGCGCAATGCTCATTTACAGGTTATCATTGACGAAGCAGATCGCCTGAACAAACTCGTCTCTGATTTCCTTGACGTTGCTCACATGCAGTCCGGAAAGAAAGAAATGGTCTTGACCACTTTTTCACTCAAGGATGTCATTGAGAGCTTGCTTCAATCGTATGTCGGATTTGTGGAGAAGGAAGGGTTTAAGCTCGTCTTCATCAGCCGGGGAGAAGGGATTGTTCACGCCGACGAAGAGCGCATCAAACAGGTCATTTCGAACCTTGTGAGCAATGCCTTCAAATACAGTGGCAATGAAAAGCACATCGATGTCAAGATGTTCGACGAGGAAGACCACGTGCGCTGTGAAGTTACAGATTATGGCATCGGCATTCCGAAAAATGATCTGCGCCACATCTGGGAGCGCTATTTTAAAGCAAGTACGAATTACATACGTTCCGATTCGACCGGACTCGGGCTTTCGATTGTCAAGGAAATTCTTCTCCTGCATGGTGCAAAATTCGGCGTGGAAAGCGTACTGAAAAAAGGAAGCACCTTCTGGTTCGAGATTCAAAAACAGACCATGCAACCGAAAAACAAACGAATCGAAGCCCAAGAAAAGACAGAGAACCTTCCCTTGGCGGAGGACGTATAATGGCGACAAAACCTGTCTCTGTGTTTGTCTGTAACGAATGCGGCTACGAAAGTGCAAAATGGATGGGGCAATGCATCTGTGGCGCGTGGAACAGCTTTTCGGAAGAACGGATTCGAAAGACGCCAACATCAAAGGCGAACGATATGGCGAGAAAAAGTTTCAACGCCGCACAGCCAAAACCGCTTGCCGATGTGAGCACACTGTCAAGAATACGAATTGACACAAAGATCGGCGAGCTGAATCGTGTGCTCGGTGGCGGCATCGTTCCCGGCTCTCTTATCCTTATCGCAGGAGAACCCGGAATCGGAAAATCGACACTCATCCTCCAGGCAGCGATTCATTTAGCACTTTCCGGACAGAAGATTCTCTACGTATCCGGCGAAGAATCCGAAGAGCAGATTCGCCTGCGAGCTGACAGGCTGTGCCCCGGCGAGTCTGATATTCCGCCGGAGCTTCTCATTTTGTCCGAAACCAATATGGAGCCTTTAGACGACATCATACAGGCGATGCACCCGGATTTACTGATCATCGATTCGATTCAGACGATGTATACGGAAATGTCGGTTTCGGTTGCCGGCAGCGTCTCGCAGGTGCGCGCCTGCACAGGTGAGTTGATGCACATTGCAAAATCGACGCAAATACCGATTCTAATTGTCGCACACGTTACAAAATCCGGCGATTTGGCAGGTCCCAAAATGATTGAGCATTTGGTCGATTGTGTCCTGCAATTTACAGGCGATCGAAATCAAGATCTGCGTATTCTGCGCGCAAACAAAAATCGTTTCGGTGCCACAAGCGAGATCGGCGCATTTGAAATGCGCGAGGAAGGACTTGCAGAAGTCGAGAATCTCTCCGGTTCTTTGCTCGAAGGCATGGACACGGAAGCAGAAGGTGCCGTGGCAACAGCGGTCTACGAGGGAACACGCCCTCTCCTTTTGGAAATTCAAGCGTTAACGTCTCCGTCCGGTGTCGGATTTGCACGCAGAACCCCCATTGGCATTGAACTGTCGCGTTTAAACATGATTGTTGCCGTCTTGGAACGCAAGGCAAAACTCTCGCTTGCCGATAAGGATGTCTATGTCAATGTCGTCGGCGGCATCCGACCGGAAGGCACGTCCTTCGATCTTGCGGTTGCGCTCGCCATCTATTCGTCTGCAAAAGGACTTACGGTTTCTCCAAACACGCTCGCCATCGGAGAGATTGGTCTTACCGGAGAGCTGCGTCAGGTTAAGGGTGCGGAAAAAATCGTTCGAGAAGCGGCCAAACTCGGTTTCGACCGCATTCTATTGGCAAAAAAAAGCGCCGATAAAATCGGCGCCGTTCCCGGACTTCAATGTATTGGGGTCTCCACAGTCTTGGAAGCGATTCAAGCACTGTAAACGTTTTTGCTTGAAACCTTGCTCTTAGAAACTATTCCCACGTAAACCCTGCGTCTGCACCGCCGTCATTGGAATAAACGAACAAAACTTCATCCCCGGCTTTCAGCATGTACGCATTGACTGAAACAGAGGGCATTTCGCCATTTACGGTATAGAGCCAACCGCTCATTTCACCCGTCGTTCCACCGCCAATGCCACCAATTTCTGAGATATAACCACCGGCGTCAACAAAATCTACCTTTGTTGCAAACAGCAAATCGGAAATACTCTGCTCTTTTTCAAGCGTAAAGTCTTCATCAAAAATGAAACCCTTTTCGTCTGCACCCACCGTATCTTTGCTCAGTTTCGCCTTATCGGATTCGAAATAACGAGAGGCATCAATTGTGAGGTGAACAACTTCCGTGGCGGATTCTTCTTGTGCTGTCTTGTCTGTGGCAGGCGGTGTCTCTTTTTCGCCGCAGGCACCGAGACCGAAGGTAAGCAAAAGCGCGAGCAAGAACACAAATACGCGCATACCGATTGAACGAACCTTTTTTTCTTCCTGAACTTCTTGAATCATTTTTTTCCTCCTTCGTGTAAATAGATTGCTTCGCCGCGTTCCTCTTGCGACCGAAGTATTTGTCAATGCAACTGCCTGACAGTGCTCTACGAGGGGGTCGAACCCTCACTGCGAATTATCATACCATACACAGACACTCATTCAAAGAAAAAACCGGCATCTATGTGCCGATTCTTACTTCGCCCCTTTATTGTCCCACGCTCCAGCCAAGGCTCTCCTGCTGAATATGATACATGCGCGCAAATAGGCCATTGCTTGAAATCAACTGCTCGCTTGTGCCTTGCTCCACAAGATGCCCGCTTTCAAGAACGGCGATTTGATCTGTACCCATAACGGTACGCAGTCGATGGGCAATCACAATCACGGTGCGACCTTTGACAAGCTCGGAGATCGCCGCCTGAATCTGTGTTTCGTTTTCGGGGTCAAGGCTTGCTGTGGCTTCGTCGAGCAGCACAATCGGCGCGTTTTTCAGCAGG
>JAITTH010000150.1 GCA_031287295.1 Eubacteriales Family XIII. Incertae Sedis bacterium | reverse complement strand
AAACGCTGCGCGGAAAGCGGCATTTGCAGAGTTGAAGGATGAGATTGGTCTTTGGTCGTAGATATCAGCCACAGCTCGCGAAACTGCCAGACAATTTTGCAGGCGAACTTGCGCTCCGTTCTCACCTGATGTCATTATAATTTCGGTGGATGGACAAGGAGCATGATGGACAAAACTTTGTGTGATTTGCATGTGCTGACGGACAATCTGTTACAGATAAACGGTTACATCAGCATAGATGGGGATGGGCGGCGAACCGCCGTTCATCCCTCACCAAAATCACCGTAGATTCCGAAAAGGATTCCATGGCGGACGAATGGGTGGAATTTACAACACGCACGACGTACGACAACATGTCAAAACGTACATCGTGATCCAGGATTTTTTCCTAAGATAGCGTAGTTTGCTACGTAAAGAAAAAACAGACAGAGACGCGAAGGATTCGCCCCGGCAGATCGAAATACAGAGACGATTGCCCGGAAACATTGGAAAGAACCACACAGGGAAGTACGAAAGAAAACCTGATGAAAAAAATGATGAGAAAAACAGCGGTCACGCTTATAACCATAGGGATGTTACTGGTCTTTCCGGTAGTGGCCTTTGCCGCCGACACAGACTTCAACGGAGAAGGGGCGGTGCCTGTCTGGGATTATGACTCGATGACCGCGACGGCGTACGGCTATGACTACTTTGGCAACGCCACAAAAAACTTATCTCCCGGCGATATGCGCAACGTAACCGTGACGCTTCGCAATAACACAGCGGACAATGTAGAATTCCGCCTTGTGGTCAGTCCGCTCACGGGGAAAGACGCGCAAGATTTAGAATCATACTACTCGGACAAGACAGCGGACGACAGTCTGCTCGATGAAATCGGGCTTGTAGTATCTCATAACGGTGCACCGATTTACAATGGAACGCTACGTGGAACTTCAGGGGGAAGCGCGGCAATGTATCAGACAGCCGGCGTTTCGCTTGGCACCGTCCCCGCAGGCTACAGCGGGAATCTTACTTTTGAACTTTCCGTTCCTGCCTCGCTCGACGCAGGTGCGATGAATACATTGTGCGCCATCGAATGGCGTTTTATCGCAACACAGTACAACAATCCTTCTGGACCAGGTCCAGACCCCGATCCAGGTCCGGGTCCGACACCGACGCCAACTCCGACACCGGGTCCGACAACGCCAACGCAAGTCGCTCCTGCGGTGGTCGTTCCGCCCGTTGTCGGCGATACACCGATTACAGAGCTTCCGTCTGTTGCCCCACCCGCTTCGTCCGGCACGTCGGGCGGTTCGGATGTGACAGTAGACGCCGATCCCATAGCGAAAAGCGCGGGTTCCGGCAGAACTGCGTGGGCATTGTGCAATCTGCTCCTCACCATTTTGGCGGGATTGCTGATGGTCGGCATCATCGCACGCTACATCATCGTGCATAGGAAATCTCGTGAAAATGAAGACGACACTGCGCGTGACAGGGTTCGCAAAGCACTTGTGGCAGGTCTTGTCGGCTTACTTGCGACAATCGCTGCTGTCCTGTTGTTCATTCTGACAGAGAACATGAAACTGCCGATGGAATTCGTCAATTTGTATACGCCACTGTATGTGTTGCTCGTTCTGGTTGAGTGTCTCTTCCTGCTGTTTTCAACAAAGAAACGCACATATTCCACTGCCAGATAAGACGGTCAGATAGATGAAAAATCTCGACAAAGCGCTTGAATTCGATTTGCGTACTATGGTATAGTATTTCTTGCGTTATTACGGACGGTCCTCTGATCGTTGCACAAGGCAGCGGACATCAAGAACGTTTCGAGTGATATGGACAGCGAAAAAGAAAAGCGCTGTTTGGCGAGGAGGAAATAACGATGAATATTTTGGATTCCGTTACGCAAGAATATTTGCGCGAAGATGTACCGAACATTCAGGTCGGCGATACCGTTAAGGTTCACATCAAGATTAAAGAAGGAAACAGAGAGCGTATCCAGATTTTTGAAGGATACATTCTGAAGATGCAAAATGGTGGCATTTCTCAAACTTTCACCGTGCGTCGTATTGCTTCGGGTGTTGGTGTCGAAAAAACTTTCCCGGTTCACTCACCGAAGATCGATAAAATCGAAATCGTAAAGCGTGCGTTTGTGCGCAGAGCAAAACTGAACTTCATGCGTGAGCGAACAGGAAAATCTGCAAGAATCCGCGCAGCGAAAGAATAAACGGGTCCTAAGTGGACTCATCCCCAAAGACTTCCAAGAGGAGCGGATGCTCCTCTTTTTTGGTATACTGAGGCTATGAATACAATAGAAAACATCAACTGGTATCCCGGTCATATGAAGAAGACGCGCGAGCTCATTGCTGCGAATCTTAAATTGGTCGATCTTGCGATTGAGGTTTGCGATGCGCGCATTCCGATTTCGAGTCGAAACCCTGTTTTCGATGAGCTGCTTGCGCATAAAGACCGAATCCTGATTCTCAATAAGCGCGACCTTGCAAACGAGGCGGAAACAAAACGATGGCTCGCGTATTTTAGAGATCATAAACCAAAATCACTGAGAGCCGTACTTTCCTTAAACGGACAGAGTGGTGACGGACTACAAAGTTTGTTTTCGCGTCTCGAAAAAATTGAAAAAGAAAAAGTACAAACGGGCAGTCTTCGGCTCCGCAATCCCTTGAAACTGATGATTGTCGGGGTTCCGAATTCGGGAAAATCTTCTCTCATCAACCGCCTCATGCGAAAGAGAAGTGCACAAACGGGAGACAGACCCGGCGTTACCCGCGGAAAACAATGGCTCACGTTAGAAAACGGGATGCAGCTACTCGACACACCGGGCATTCTTTGGCCGAAGTTTGAAGATCCCAATGCCGGAGTTCATCTTGCCATCTGCGGTGCGATACGGGATGAAGTCCTCGACATTCCCGGACTCTGTTTGGCGCTGTTGCATATTTTGATGCGAGACTATCCGGAATTTCTGATGGCACGTTACGGCTTGGAAAGCGATTTGCTTGACAGTTCCGAATGTGAAGAAGAGGAATTCGATGAGGATGGCGCACCGATTGTCACGGATCCGGCACTGAATCTCATGGGCAAAATTGCGGAAAAACGCGGATATCTCTTGCCGGGGAAACGAATCGACTACGAGCGCACGGCACGTCAGGTTCTCGACGAATTTCGTGCTGCAAAAATCGGTCCCATCACGTTGGAGAAGGTATGAACAAGAAGGAACGACAGATTTTTTTACACGACAAATTGGTCATGATGAAGGCGTACGAGGATTCGCTGCGGAAAACCGGAGCGGTCTACATTGCCGGTGTGGATGAAGTAGGACGGGGTCCGCTGGCAGGACCTGTTTGCGCAGCAGCGGTGATTCTCCCACATGATTTTTACGTTCTCGGTGTGGACGACTCAAAAAAGATTACCGAAAAAAAACGCGAGCAGCTTTACGATGAAATCTTAAATCATGCGCTCGCATGGGGTGTCGGCTCAGTTGGGAATCGACGCATCGACGAGGTGAATATCTTAAACGCAACAAAGGAAGCCATGCTCATTGCCATTGAAGAGGCGCAGCGTATGCTTTCGGGCATTGCCTTTGGTCGTGAGCTCCCGAGAGGGCAGCGACAGAATGCCTTGCGTATCGATCATCTTCTTATCGATGCCGTGGAACTTCCGGATGCGAAGATTCCGTTTACCGCCATCACCAAGGGCGATGAAAAGAGTGTTTCCATTGCGGCTGCTTCCATCATTGCAAAGGTCACGCGCGACCGTATGATGGTTCAGTTTGACGCAATTTATCCCGGGTATGCGTTTGCATCCAACAAGGGCTATGGAACGACCGCACATTACGAGGGACTCAATCGTCTTGGCGTTACGCCCATTCATCGCAGATCGTTTCTGAAATAGGTAACTACTCAAGGGTATCCGCCTATTTCCCATATCTCCGACATTTCGGACAGAACCTGCCCCTCCAACGTACGTCAGAGTACGCCTACGGTTCAGAACCTGTCCGAAATACCAAATCTACGAAAAATATACGAATACCGTTGAGTAGTAGCTGAAATAGGCAAAAAGCC
>JAITTH010000147.1 GCA_031287295.1 Eubacteriales Family XIII. Incertae Sedis bacterium | reverse complement strand
TGACAAAATGGACCTTTTCTCCGTCGTCATGCACCGTCCAGAGCTTTTTGGGCTTTCGCGTTTTGTTGTGCGCGATTACTGAGTTTGCCGCGTTGAGAATATTTCCGCATGAGCGGTAGTTTTGTTCGAGCTTTATAATCTTTGCCCCTTTGAAATCGTGTTCAAAGCGCAAGATGTTCTCTATTTCTGCACCTCTCCACGTGTAAATACACTGATCGTCATCTCCCACAACACAAATATTGCGACGTTTCCCTGCGATCAGTTGCATAATGCGATTTTGCATTCGGTCTGTATCCTGGTATTCATCAACCAATACATAATGAAAGCGCTGTTGATATCTTTCCAAGACCTCCGGAAATTCTTCGAAGAGCCTCACCGTATTGACAATGAGATCGTCGAAATCCATACGGTCGCTTTTTTTCAAAATCTGCATATATTGTTTGTAAATTTCTGCAAGTGGCGCGCGCGTTACACTGTCGGAAACCCTGTCGGCATATTGTTCCGGGGAGAATCCTTCCGTTTTTACGCGACTTATGGTGCTTAAAATATAGTTTGGTGAATACTTCTTCTCGTCCAAATGCAAATTTTTCACACACTCTTTTACAACGCCCTTTTGCTCCGAAGTATCGCAGATGGCGAAGTTTGAAGAAAATCCGAGCAGTGGCGCATCTTGTTTTAAGACACGCAAACAAAACCGATGGAACGTACTGATCCAAAGCCCCCGAATAACGTCTTTTCCTTTGCTGTCTTGGTAAAAACCAAAATGCTCCGGGTGCGCCAACAATTGCTTTACACGATCATTCATTTCCCCCGCCGCTTTGTTGGTGAAGGTCACAGCAAGGATGCTGTAGGGATCGACATCTTCCTCTTCGATCAGATGGACGATTCGGTGTACGATCGTACTTGTTTTGCCGCTTCCGGCTCCGGCTAATATCAAAAGAGGACCGTCCTTATGCAGAGCGGCCTCTCTTTGCTGCGGGTTGAGTTTCTCTAGTCCATTCATTTTATTCTTTTAGCCATATATCTGCTCCGGGCTTACGATGGAAATTCCGGCAGTTTGTAATACGTCAATCGCGATTGTATTGTCTTCAACACGCAAAATGACATACGCATTCTCTTTTTTTCGAGAAATAAACGCATAAAGGTATTCCACATTTACGTTTTTTTCCGCCAAAACCCGCAGAACCTTAGCGAGACCACCGGGTCTGTCCGGCATCTCTACTGCAATAACTTTTGTGGTATTCACTGTGCAACCATTTTCCCGCAAGGCAGAAAGTGCAGCATCTGTATCGTTTACGATAATGCGCAGGATTCCAAAGTCCTGTGTATCTGCAATCGACATCGCATGCAGATCAATGTTTGCATCTGCGAGAATCTTTGTAATCTCTGCCAGCTTCCCGGGCTTGTTTTCCACAAACACAGATATCTGATTGATGGTCATAGTGCATCCCTCCTAAATTTTACGATTGTCGATAATCCGCACAGCTTTTCCTTCGCTTCGTGCGATGGAGCGCGGATTCATAAGCGTTACCTTCGGAGAAATGCCCAGCATGGCGCGAAGTGCCGCCAGTAAGTCTTTCTCTTTCTCCGCTAAAATGCGAATCTCATCCGAGAACATTTCCGGCGTCATCTCCACCTGTACTTCAAAGGTATCGGTATAATTAACACGATCCAAAATGATTTGATAGTTGGCAGGGTAACCTTCTTTAAGCAGCACTGTCTCGATCTGAGACGGAAAGACGTTTACGCCTCTGATAATGAGCATATCGTCACTGCGCCCCATCGGTCGGCTCATTTTAATCAGAGAACGACCACAAGAACACTTCTCCCGCGTTAAGATGCTGATGTCTCGTGTGCGATACCGCAAAAGTGGAAACGCTTCCTTGGTAATGCAAGAAAAAACGAGTTCGCCCTTTTCTCCGAGGGGCAAGACCTTTCCGGTATCGGGATCGATAATCTCCGGAATGAAATGATCTTCGTTGACGTGCAGTCCGTTTTGTTCCCGGCATTCAAAGGAAACACCCGGACCGCTCGTCTCGGTAAGACCATAGATGTCATAGGCTTTAATGCCCAGATTCTCTTCGATATTGCGTCGCATCTCCTCGCTCCATGCCTCTGCGCCGAAAATGCCCGCCTTGAGTTTGATCTTATCTCGCACGCCTGCCTGCTGAATGCACTCGGCAAGGAACGCCGCATAGGACGGCGTACAGCACAGGATGGTTGCTTCCAGATCGATCATAAATTGTATCTGGCGTTCTGTATTTCCGGACGACATGGGTAGGGTAAGGGATCCGACCTTATGAGACCCTCCATTGAGCCCCGGTCCTCCCGTAAACAGTCCGTACCCATAACAGACGTGAACAACATCCCGATTCGACCCGCCGGCGGCGACGATGGCACGTGCGCAACATTCGTCCCACAAGTCGATATCATTTTGCGTATAAAAAGCGACAACGCGTTTGCCTGTCGTTCCGCTTGTCGATTGAATGCGAACAACCTCTTCCATCGGTTTTGCAAGATACCCATAGGGGTACGCCTCTCTAAGGTCGTCCTTTGAGAGGAAGGGCAATTTATGCAAATCCTCTACAGACTGTACATCTCCCGGTTCTACCCCGGTCGCCTTCATTTTTTCCCGATAAACCGCGATGTTGTCGTAGGCGTGCCGAACGGTTTTTACCAGACGCTCGTTTTGAAGTTTTCGCATGTCTTCAGGTGATGCGGTCTCTATTTCTCCACCTTTATAGTACTGTTCGTTCAATGCCTTTCCTCCGCTTTCCATACGAAAAAACCCTTTTCGGGTTTTTAAGAATGCACATTTCTCCAGTGCTTTAAATCAATATTACTCCATCGTTCTTTTCGCCGCAACCCAATTTTGTCGTCTAGTCGTCCCAAAAGGGAAGAGGAGAAACGGGAAGCAAGATGCTCACTTTTGTTCCTTTTCCAAAATGACTTTCCAGTTCAATGCTGCCACCATGTCCTTCGACAATTTGTTTGGAAATCGGTAGACCAAGCCCGGTTCCTGCGATGTTCTGTGCAGAGCGTGAACGATCCACACGGAAAAAACGTTCAAACACACGCGTCAACTCTGTCTCCGGGATTCCGATTCCGTTATCGGCAACAACAATATGCACACGTCCACGGCTGACAAACACATCAACGTCGATACGCCCGCGTACGCCGGTGTACTTAATGGCGTTGCTTAAGATGTTCAAGACAACCTGTTCCATTCGATCTCGATCCATCAGCAGAACAATGGTCATTTCCGGGTCGAAAAGACGATTGAGGAACTGTTGCTTACCTTTTGCCATCATCTCGACTTTTTTCATCGCAACATCCGTGAGTTTAATGATGTTCCCTTCTCTCATTTCAAATTTTTGTTGATGGGTGTCGAGCCTTGATAATTGGAGCAAATCCTTTACCATCCGGTTCATACGATCTGTCTCGCTGTTGATGATGCCCAGAAATTCTCTTGCCGTAACAGGGTCGTCAAGCCCCCCCTCAAGGAGCGTTTCGGTATATCCTTTGATGGATGTAAGCGGGGTTTTCAGCTCATGCGATACATTTGCCACAAAATCAATCTGCATATGATCAATTTTTTGTTGCTCTGTAATATCTTGAAGGCTAATGACAACGCCGCCAATCTGGCCATTGATGTCCCGAAACAAATCGTATCGAACATTATAAGCAGCGCCACCGTAAGAAAAACGTCCCTCACTAATCTCATTCTCAAGGTCGGTGAGAATTCCTGTTAATGTGAGCGCGTCGCTGAACCTGAGAATGATGTCGTCGTAGCGTTTGTACCGCATGTCATCCTCCGAAATTCGAAGCATCGCCTGCGCTGCTTCATTGACATGAATAAACCTTCCGGACAAATCCACCGCCAGCATCCCGTCTGCCATCTGTCGCAATACGGTTTCAAGCTTTTCTTTTTCTGAGGTAATTTCCGAAAAGTTTTCGTTGAGCTTCTTGCGCAGCGCATTGTACATAGAAGCAAGCCGTCCTATTTCGTCTCTGGAATGGTATTTGATGGGTTTCGAAAAATCCCCATTCAACATGAGATGTGTTTTTTCGACAATATTCTGTAGCGGTTGAGAGAAAATTTTAGAAAAAAATATGCCAAGAAGCAAGGGAACCGCAATCCCTACAATAAGTGCAATGAAAAGATCCACTTTGAAATGTATGAAAATCCAAACAATTCCCGATGAACATAATAAAAGGAAGAATATCAAAATGACAATCTTCCATTGAATGCTTCGGAAAACAGAGAAGCGTGACATACTAGGGTCTCCGGAAGTAGTAACCAACCCCCCGTTTGGTTATGATGTATGTAGGATTGCTGGAGTCATTCTCCAATTTTTCGCGCAGGCGACGAACCGTTACATCCACCGTGCGAATGTCGCCGTAATACTCATAGCCCCAAACATCCTCTAACAGTTGCTCGCGAGAAAAAACCTTATCTGTGCGTTCGGCGAGATATTTCAAAAGCTCAAACTCTCGAAGTGTTAGTTCCAGTGGTATTCCATCTTTGCGCACTTCATAACGATCCAGGTCTATCGTAAGATTTCCAAAAACTTCTTCGTTTCCTGAACCAATGGGGTCTCCGATAAACGCCTTTCTGCGAATGTTTGCCTTAATGCGTGCAATAAGCTCTCTAAGTCCAAACGGTTTGGTTATGTAGTCGTCTGCACCAAGCTCTAAACCGAGAACTTTGTCAACTTCTTCCTCTTTCGCTGTAAGAATGATGATTGGCACATCACTTTTTTCCCGAACCTTCCGACAGATTTCGAACCCGTCCATGCTCGGTAACATCACATCAAGAAGAACAAGATCCGGATCTGTGGAAAGGGCTTTATCCAAACCTTCTTTCCCGTCAAAAGCAGTATCTGTTTCATAGCCTTCTTTTATCAGGTTGAAACGAATCAGGTCTGATATGGCTTTTTCATCTTCAATTACAAGAATCTTTTTTGTACGCATCGTTTCACCTCAACAGATCATAAATACGGTATAATTATATCAGACTTGTCGCTTAAATAGGGAAGAAGATTCCGTTAGAATTCAAAACAGCTACAGGTCGTTCCATTGTCCAAAACGCCTGTATCGTTGCAGTGCGGACAAGCATATTGAATATCGGTGTAATTCGCGTCAAATCCGCCTGCCATGAGCACATTTTCTCGTTGTTTCAAACGGTCGGATAGTGATTTTGAAATATCACGAATGACGGTTTTTCGGTTGTCTGCACCGGATATTTTTGTGAGGGAAAGCTCTAGGGACAGCCTTGTGATGTCTTCGTCGATCTCTCGGACCTCCGGAAGAACAGCATACAGTTCTTTTCTTTTTTTCTCGGCAGCAGCTTCGGCTTTCTTTCTTCGCGTTTCGTAAAATTTCTTTCGGGAAGGCTTTCCGCTTTGTTTTGTTATCACTTTCCCGGATTTTTCCGCATCGCTATCCAAAATGGTTTTCAGGTAGGCAAATTTGTTGTTTTTCCCCGCCGTCTGCTTTGCTTTGTGCAAAATATCGTCAATGGTCAGCCCATAATCGTCCAGCCACTGATCGAAGATTCTTCGCTCTTCTTCTGTGAGGTTGTTGGGGATGCCAAGCGCCTTCTTAATCTCCATATGCCAACCACCGCGCATATCGTATTCCGAAAGGCAAATTTCTGCCTCTTCTTCGGTTTTCACGCCTGCACGATCTAATATTGTGAGAAGATTTTTTACGCTTCGAATATGGAACGAACCTTTTTGCGCAACAGCAGATTCAAAAGCAAACGCAACCACATCTGCGCCTGTGTTGTATGCAATGAGGAAATCTGAAACTGTTT
>JAITTH010000125.1 GCA_031287295.1 Eubacteriales Family XIII. Incertae Sedis bacterium | reverse complement strand
ATAAGCCACCCGGCATCGTTGTACACCCCACAAAAGGGCATCCTGACGGAACGCTGGCAAATGGTATCGCCGAACATATGAGGGTTTCGGAAGAGAACTACAAACCACGGTTCATCAACCGACTCGACATGGATACATCCGGGGTGTTACTCGTTGGGAAAAATGCTTATGCACAGAATTATTTCACGAAAGAATCGCAAAACGGACGTGTGAAGAAACAATATATTGCACTCGTTCATGGGGTTCCGGTTATGGATTCGGGTGTGATTGATCTTCCGATTGGGCTTCCGGACGATGGAAATCCCAAAAGAATCGTTCGCAGTGACGGCGCATCGTCGATTACGCATTATACACGGCTAGGAACACGTTGGGTTCCTGAAATCGGCGAAATCAGCCTCCTCCAAATTCGCCTCGAAACGGGGCGGACGCATCAGATTCGTGTTCATTTGTCGCATATGGGAAATCCAATCGTTGGCGACAGGCTTTACGGCGAGGAATTTTCGGACAACGTGACCCGGCAGGCGTTACATGCGATCTCTTTGGAATTCACGCACCCTGTGAGCGGGGCTCCGCTTCTTATTTCCGCACCCATTCCAAACGATATTTTGAATCTTATCGGCGAAATTACGTTCGTCATCCATTGACGGAAGGCACGCGAAAAGAGTAAAATAATATTTCAGGTACAGTTGTCATTAGGAGGAAAAATCATGGCAAAGATTTATTACGAAAGCGATACGGACATTTCTCTTTTGCAGGGAAAAACCGTGGCTATCATCGGATATGGAAGTCAGGGACATGCACATGCGTTGAACCTAAAGGAAAGCGGTGTCAATGTCGTTGTCGGACTTTATGAAGGCAGTCGTTCTTGGGCCGCTGCAGAAGCTGCAGGGCTTACCGTCGCAACCGCAGATGATGCTGCAGCGAAGGCGGATGTGATTATGATTCTTGTTCCCGATGAGAAACAGGCCGATATTTACGCGCAGAGCATTCAAAAGAATCTAACCGATGGCAAAGTCCTTATGTTTGCACATGGTTTTAATATTCATTTTCAACAGATTCAACCACCGGCAGATGTGGATGTTGTGATGATCGCACCGAAAGGACCGGGACACACGGTTCGCAGTGAGTATACAGAAGGCAAGGGCGTTCCGTGCTTGATTGCCGTTCACCAAGATGCTTCCGGACGTGCGCGCGATATCGGACTTGCTTATGCAGCCGGAATCGGCGGTGCAAGAGCGGGTGTGCTTCAGACAACATTCCGTGAAGAAACCGAAACAGACCTCTTTGGTGAGCAAGCCGTTCTTTGCGGTGGCGTTACAGCTCTGATGCAGGCAGGCTTTGAAACGCTTGTCGAGGCGGGATATGAACCGGAAAGTGCCTATTTCGAATGTATTCACGAGATGAAACTCATCGTCGATCTCATCTATCAAGGCGGATTTGCCAAGATGCGCGACTCCATTTCCAACACGGCAGAGTATGGCGATTATGAAACCGGTAAAAGAATTATTACAGAAGAAGCAAAATGGGCGATGCGTGAGGTTCTGGAAGAAATTCAAGATGGAACCTTTGCCAATAAGTGGATTACGGAAAACAAAGTCGGAAGACCTCATTTCCTTGCCACGCGCCGTATAAAATCGGAACACCAGTTGGAAAGCGTCGGAAAAGAACTCCGAAAGATGTACAGCTGGGGCAAAAAATAGAAAAATTATAAAAAATCAATACTTGTACGGAGATAGAAGAGGTGAAATAGATATATGGTGTTAAGCGGTGCAAAAGTAATTATGGAATGCCTTCTTGAGCAGGGTGTCGATACGATTTTCGGCTATCCCGGTGGTGCCATTATGCCTCTTTATGACGCTCTTTACGACTATACAGACGACGGAAGGGTTACACACGTACTTACGAGTCATGAGCAGGGTGCGACCCATGCGGCAGACGGCTATGCAAGGTCTACCGGCAAGGTAGGCGTTTGTTTCGTGACCAGTGGTCCGGGCGCAACAAATACGGTAACGGGCATCGCAACCGCCAATATGGACAGCAGCCCTATTGTTGTTTTTTCCGGGCAAGTTACGGTTGATTCCATCGGTCGCGATTCTTTCCAAGAAGTCGATATCGTTGGCATTACGCTTCCGGTTGTGAAACATAGTTTTGCGCTTCGACGCGTGGAAGACATCGCAACAGCGGTGCGAAAAGCGTTTCAAATCGCACGTAGCGGTCGTCCCGGACCCGTACTGATCGACATTCCGAAAAATTTGTTCGCGGCGCAGGTAGAATACGAAAAGCAAGATGCCTTGCCTTTGTTTCCGACACCAAAAGCCGACAACGAGAACATCACCCGTCTGGCAGAAGCCATAAACAGTGCCCAAAGACCTGTCATTTATGCGGGTGGCGGTGTGAGCATTTCAAATGCTTCCGAACAACTCACGAAGCTTGCCCGTAAGGCACATATTCCTGTCGGTACCACACTTATGTGTTTGGGGTGTTTCGATCGTCGCGATCCGCTGTCGCTCGGTATGGTCGGTATGCACGGCGAAAAAGAGGCGAATCTTGCCTATTCTCATGCAGATTTGCTCATCGCAATCGGCGCGCGCTTTTCCGACCGCGTTATCGGCGATGCAAATCGTTTCGCGCAGGGCGCAAAAATCATTCAAATCGATTTGGATATTTCGGAAATAGACAAAAATATCGAAACAGCGTTTTCGATTATAGGGGATGTGAAGGAAGTTCTCAATCGCCTCATTCCACTTGTTCAGAAAAATTCGCACGAAGAATGGCTTAAACAGATTGAAGGTTGGAAACGCAAAGACAAAAAGATTTCCACCTTTGGACCGGATACGATTTTCCCGGCACTCTATGAGATTTTCGGTGAAGATACGATTGTCGCGACAGATGTCGGACAGCATCAGATGTGGACAGCTCAACGGTGGCCATTTTCAAAATCCCGTAATTTCATCACCTCGGGCGGACTTGGCACGATGGGGTTTGGCTTGGGTGCTGCCATCGGAAGTGCTCAGGCAAATCCGGGCAGGCAGGTCATTCTCATTTCCGGAGACGGTAGTTTTCGAATGAATCTGAACGAACTCATTACGGTATCGGCTCTTGAACTGCCGATTATTGTGTTCGTGATGAAAAATCAGACGCTTGGAATGGTGCGCCAGTGGCAGAAACTCTTCTTTGAAAGGCGTTATTCCGCTACGGATTTACCGGATGTGATCGATTATGAGAAGCTTGCAGGATCGTTCGGACTCATCGGACGAGAGGTTGGCAATATCGATGCCCTGAAAGAAGCCGTTGCAGAGATTCAAAAGAGTGGGAAGGGTGGCGTAATCGCCTGTGATATTAATCTGGATGAAAATGTTTGGCCGATTGTTCCTCCGGGCGATTCGATCGTGAACATTATCTGTGAAGAGTAAGGAGTTGTGTTATGCCGTTAATATTCTTTGGAGGACTTGTTCTTGGCGTTGCGTTGCTCTTAATCACGATTTCAAACAAAATGAGTAAGAAAACCTTTGGTGCAGACAAGCAACAAGGAACAGGGGCACAACGTCCATCGAACGTTCAATACGAAAAATCAGAAGACGGAAAAATCGTCTACATCTTCCGGGAAAAAACGGAAGGGGATGAGGTTGTCGATGAAACCGTCGTAGATACAGATGTAGGCACGGAACCGGAAAAATCGGATTCTCCCGATGAAAATTCGGATTTGTAGGGAAGTGTGTAAGGTATGAAGGAAGATCTCATTATTATTGCGTTTTTAGCCGTGGTATTCGCCACGGTTCTTCTTTCGATTGTATTGATTCTTCGTCTAAAGAAGACCATGCAGGAAGAAGGAGGAAAGGATACAGAGAGCGAACGCCGAGAGCTTTTGCGTTTGTTTACGGAACAAAAATTCGAGCTTCTATCCGGATTTGAACAACGTGTCGCTGTTCTTCGGAATGAAACAGCAAATAATGCGAAGTCGCTTCGGGAAGAAGTGGCACGCAATGCAAACGAATTTCGCGCGGAAATGACAGGACAGATGACGAGCCTGCGTACAGAGATCGGAACCAAACTAAGCGATCAGGCGAAGGAGAACGAACAGAAACTGGAAAACATCCGCTCCACGATGGAAACCCGCATCCGTTCGATGCAGGAGGAAAATACGAACCAGCTCGACAAAATGCGTGCGACAGTGGACGAAAAGTTACAGAAGACCCTGAACGATCGTATTACACAATCTTTTAAACTCGTTTCAGAGCAATTGGATATCGTCTCCAAAGGTCTCGGCGAAATGCAAAACATTGCCTCCGGCGTCGGCGATTTAAAAAAAGTGCTTTCCAATGTGAAAAATCGCGGGATTCTCGGCGAATATCAGCTCGGCGCCATTCTGACCGAAATTTTGTCGCCGGAACAGTATGTGGAAAATTTCTCCACAAAGAAAAACAGCGATCGCGTGGAATTTGCCATTCGGCTCCCGGGTGAGGACGGCGAAGCGGTTTACCTTCCCATCGATGCAAAATTCCCGGCGGATGCGTATGCAAGGTTGCTGGATGCATACGAGAAGGGCGATACGACGGAAATCGATGCTGCAGGGAAGATTCTCGATGGCGTTATTCGGCAAAGCGCAAAGACGATTCACGAAAAATATGTGGAGCCACCGTTTACAACGGACTTTGCCATCATGTTCCTACCGTTTGAAGGGCTTTATGCCGAGGTTGTGCGCCGGGGAATGGTGGAAGAGCTTCAACGGCTGTATAAGATTAACATCGCAGGACCTTCTACCATGGCAGCGCTGTTGAACAGTCTACAAATGGGCTTTAAGACACTCGCCATTCAGAAACGATCCGGAGAAGTGTGGAAGGTTCTTTCTGAGGTGAAGACCGAATTTACAAATTTCGAAAAAGTATTGAATTCCGCAAAAAAACGAATCGAGCAAACAAATGATGAACTTGACAAGCTCATCGGTACGCGCACACGCGCAATCAACCGCAAATTGAAGGATGTTTCTTCGCCACTGGATATTGCCGATCCGGACGCACAACTCGAAATTCGCGAAGATTCTTTTGAGGATGCGTAGCACGCCATGCCAAAGATCTATGCCATAGGCGATTTGCATCTCGCTTTTTCCATGGAAAAACCCATGGAAATCTTCGGGAACAATTGGTCGAATCACGACTGTAAAATCTGCAATGCGTGTGAAGAGCATTTAAGACCGG
>JAITTH010000116.1 GCA_031287295.1 Eubacteriales Family XIII. Incertae Sedis bacterium | reverse complement strand
TATTTGGAGCGTCAAGGGTTGGCTCGGCAAGGTGGTTATTTACGCAGAGAATCCAGACAAAACCGAAAACCCCGCATACTTTGAAAAACAAGGCATGACGGAAAAGCAGACGCAGGGGTTATCGGACGTTATTGACTACGCCGCTCAATCCCGCAAAACGCAGATCACCAACGAAAACGCCGAAATTCTTCGGCATTATGTTACAGGCGTAAATTGCGCCCCCGAAACCGCCCGCGAGGAAATGTTGGCGGCAAAAAAGAAATTCGGCAAGGAAAACGGCGTTGTTGCCTACCACGGCATACAATCATTTGCGCCTACCGATAACATCACGCCCGACAGGGCGCATGAAATCGGCGTGAAACTGGCGCGGCGCCTTTGGGGCGATAAATATCAAGTTGTCGTTGCAACGCATCTTGATAAAGCCAACCACCTCCACTCGCATTTTGTGGTGAATACGGTATCGTGGGTGGACGGAATCCGCTATCATCGCACCGAACAGGATTATTATAATATGCAAATCGAATCGGATAAATTATGCCGCGAGTATGGACTGTCGGTGATTGAGGAACCCAAGCGCGGCAAAGCCAAGCACTATGGCGAGTGGCAGGCAGAAAAAGACGGCAAGCCCACCTTTCGCTCCCTGCTTAAATCGGATGTTGACGCGGCGATCGCGCAATCCGTAACCGAGCGGCAGTTTTGGGACGCTATCCGCAAGATGGGCTATCACGTCAAAAACGGGAAGGACATCACCCTGCGCCCCGAAAGCAAAGAGCATGGTCTGAAATTGTGCCGCAATTTTGGCATGGAGTATTCTATAGAAGGAATCCGCAAGCGCATACTGGCGAACACTCGTCCGCAACGTCGAATTATCCCGGCAGAGCCGCCACCCAAGCGAATCCGTGTCATCGGAAAATTGAATACAGCCAAACGTATTACAGGGCTTTGCGCCCTGTATTTTTCTTATCTCCACAAGATGGGTGTTCTGCCGAAGCGCAAAGAGCCGAATCCCAGGCGGGTCTACTTCCTTTTTCGCGAGGATATTCGCTTTATTCAAAATATTTCGCGGGAAACGCGGCTATTGGTGAACCACAAAATTGATACCACCGGGCAACTTTTATCCCACAAGGACAAATTGACAAATAAAATCATTTCTTTATCCTCTGAGCGTAAAACCCTACGATATAAATCGCGGAGTATTCGTGGCGAGGATAAACTGGCGGTGGTCAAAGCTCAAATATCGGAGCTATCAGGCAAAATCGGTGAACTACGGAGGGAGGTGCGATTATGTGAAGATATAGAAAAGCGGTCTGTGGATATGAAAGAAAAGATTCACAAAGCTGCCGAGGAACAAAAATCTAATGTAAAGGAGGGCAAACAACATGAATCATTCAGGGGACGCCGCTGAACAAATCGTAAGAATGAGTTTGGAGGGTGTCGAGGTCGTCGCTAAAATCACGGGTTCGGCGGCAAAGGAAATCGCCGTTTTTCTAATGGCAGCATTAAAATCCCCCAAGGGCAAGTTGAAGCTTAAGGGCAAAGCACGACTAGCTTCTATGCTGAGATCCGGAAAAGCGTTGGAGATATTTTCAGTTAGGGACAGCGATTTGCAAAAATTTGTTCAAGGTGCGAAACAATACGGCATTGTCTACTGTGTTCTGCGCAGCAAGGGGCAAGTTTCAGACGAGATCTGTGACATCCTGGTCAAAGCCGACGATGCTCCAAAGATCAGCAGGCTTGCGGAACGATTTCACTTCGCGACCGTTGATCGTGCAAAGGTTGAAAGTGAACTCAATAAGGGCGAAGCGATAAAAGGGCGGGGAGATGAACAGCAAACCCCGGACAGGAACGATACCGATAAACTGCTTGAGAAACTATTGCCGGATGAAGGCAAGATTAAACAGCATGAGAACTCTGCACAGAAGGAGGTACGGGAGCAGCGAAACCCCGAAACGGCGAAGGCGGCGAAACCCCGTCTGTCCGAGCCTATCTTAGGGAGCAGAAGCAAGTCCGCAGGGGGTACTTCGAGTAAGCCGTCCGTCAAAGGAGAACTTCGCAAGACTGAGGCGGCACAGAAAAAGAAAGCGGATACGCTTACGCGTGATGAGCGACAGAGAACAGATGGATCAGGAATTACCGCTTCTGTCATCCCGTTTCAACCACGAATGAAAAATGGCTTTAAATCAAAAGAGCCAAAAGAAAGGATGTAAACATGGAAGACTATAGTACTATTCTAGGAAAAGAAGAGCAGGATTCAGTTGAAGAACCAAACGATGCGCAATGGCTTTCCAAGGAGGAATTTGCCGCAAGCAAAAGAGCAGCGCGCGATGAAGTTTTCTCACTTTCAGACGAAACGGCTATGAAAGTTGCCGGAAGTAGTAGTGAATTTCAGCAATTTCTTAATCTGCAGGCACATTTTGATCAATATAGTACGGTCAACGCTCTATTGATCCTTGCTCAGGATAAAAATGCCTCACGTCTCGGGAGCTTTAATTACTGGAAACGGAAAAATTGCTCCGTTAAATCCGGGCAGAGAGCAATTTCAATTTTAGAGCCGCATGAATATGTTAAGTCGGATGGGACGCCGGGAATCGGATACAATCTACGCAAAGTATTTGATATTTCTCAGGTGGACGCTCACAGGTTAAGCCCTCCCATTCCGCCTCATCGTACCGATCGACAGCTTTTGCAGGCACTTATTTCAAAGATGCCGGCGCGCATTAGGTTAATGGATGAATTACCTGATAATCTCGCCGCGACGACCGATCCGGAAACGAGGGAAATCTTAGTCCGAAAAGGGATGGGATTTCCCGAAATCTTTCAGGGCGTTGCGCAGGAACTCTGCTATGCAGAAACAATTCGGAACAACGGAAATCCTCCCACGGATCCGCGTTTTACGGCTTATTGTGGCGCATATCTTCTTTGTGTACAGTATGGTGTGGAAGCGAAAAACTTTGATTTTACCATCGCACCTGATTTTCTAAGAGAAATGAGCGCACAAGAGATCAAATCGGAGCTGTCACGGGTTCGCGATGTGGCTGAAATTGTTTCCGGTCGTATGGCGAAGTCGTTGGATGCGCAGGAAAAGCCGGAGAAAGATCAAGAATCGAGGTGATAGAATATGAGGCGAGACAGCCTCAGGCAAACCATTATCCTCTCGGTCTTAGGGTTGATCCCTGTTCTGTGGTTGGCTTTGATCATCGCACCTTTCTTAGGAAGATATCGAGGTGCAGGCGTCGGGCTGTCAGGCATTTTGCAAGACTTAACAGAGGTGCTGAACACTCCACTAAAGATCGCCTGGTGTGAGGATAGCATAAGAGTCACCCTCTTTTTTATTGCCGCTTATGGTATGGGAGTCGGAATTTTTCTTTCCACTCGCAGAAATACGAGACCGAAGGAAGAACACGGTTCAGCTCAATGGGGTGATACGGCGGCAATTAACCGCAAATATGTTGATAGGAGATTCACCAAGAACAAAATTTTGACGCAAGGCGTCCGAATTGGTTTTGACGCACACAAACACAGGCGAAATCTGAATGTGCTGGTCTGTGGCGGTTCCGGCTCAGGTAAGACACGCTTCTACTGCAAACCCAACGCCATGAATTGCAACACATCAATGGTGGTTTTAGACCCCAAAGGAGAAATCGTCCGTGACATAGGTGGTTTGTTGAAAGCCCAGGGTATGGACGTAAAGGTGCTTGACCTTATCAATATGTGGCGCTCGCACTGCTATAATCCGTTCGTCTATCTTAAAGAGGATAACGACGTACAACGGCTTGTAACAAACTTTTTCAAAAGCACCACACCTAAAGGTTCGACGTCGCAGGATCCCTTTTGGGATACGGCTGCTTCCATGCTTCTGCTGGCTTTGATGTTCTACCTTCTCTACGAGGCTCCAACTGAGGAGCAAAACTTTTCGATGGTGATGGAGATGCTGCGCGCGGGAGAGATACGCGAGGACGATGAGGGGTATCAATCACCGCTAGATGAACTCTTTGACAGACTAGAAATGCAAAACCCCGATCATATCGCTGTGAAGTACTATCGTGATTACCGAAGCGGCTCGGCAAAAACACTAAAATCCATCCAAATCACATTGGCGGCACGGCTTGAAAAGTTCAACCTTGAAAGCCTTGCTGCTCTTACCGCGACTGATGAACTGGATTTAGAAAGCATTGGAGAGATGAAAACCGCACTTTTTATCATCATTCCGGATAACGACAGCAGCTTTAATTTCCTTGTCAGTATCCTCTATACCCAACTATTTCAGCAGCTTTTCTATAGCGCAGATCACAAGCATGATGGTTCTCTTCCCGTTCATGTCCATTTTCTTATGGATGAGTTTGCCAACGTATCCTTACCCGATGACTTCGACAAGATACTCTCTGTCATGCGCTCACGTGGAATTTCGGTATCCATCATTCTGCAAAACATGGCGCAGCTAAAGGCGCTGTTCGAGAAGCAATGGGAGAGCATCGTCGGGAATTGTGACGAATTTCTCTATCTTGGTGGCAATGAGCAGAGCACACACAAGTATGTTTCAGAATTACTGGGTAAGGAAACGCTGGATACCAACACCTATGGCAGGTCCCATGGACGTAATGGAAATTACAGCACGAATTATCAGAATAGCGGGCGTGAACTCTTAACGCCGGATGAAGTCCGAATGTTAGATAATCGCTATGCACTTCTTTTTATTCGTGGCGAAAGACCAATCATGGATGAGAAGTTCAATATCTTGCGCCACCCCAACGTAAAAGGCACGGCAGATGGAAAGGCAGCGGTCTTTCGACATGGCGAATCAATGGGTTCCAACGCTACAGTTTTCTTCGATGAAAGCATTGATCCGATGAGCCTGTCGGAAACAGAGTCGTCGGACATGAACTATGAGTTGCTGTCTGAGGAAGATTTAGAAAACTCAATCGGTTAAT
>JAITTH010000024.1 GCA_031287295.1 Eubacteriales Family XIII. Incertae Sedis bacterium | reverse complement strand
CACCGGAATAATGATTGTAAACCACTTCGCCTACGATTTCCCCCGGAATCGCGTAGTCCGTGAAATTCTGTGCCTTCTCCAGAATGAGCGGTAGACGTTTTATGATTTCGATTTCACTTTTTTCGTTGGTCATGTGGACTTGTCCTTTTTATGATCTCTCTGGCGCGTACAGCGCGACTTTGGTTCTGCGGTTTCCGCTCATGGAGCAAGGCACGCTGCAATTGGCGCTCGTCTCCGTTTCTGTTGTCTTTTCCGGGCACATAGACCGATTCCCCTGTGAAAGGGTCTTTGCCGGTGTAATAGATGCAGGTGGCAAGTGTTCCGGGGGTCGGATAGAAGTCTTGAATCTGATCCGGAACGAATTCGCCTCTGCGCTTTAAGTATTGTAACAGCTGTTCGGCATCCTGAAGCGTACTGCCGGGATGCGCGGAGATAAAATAGGGTAAGAGATATTGCGGTTTTGGATTGCGATGATCGCCGCTGTAAAGCTCATCACCTTTACGGGAAGCGTGAATCATGCGGGCATCGTCGGCTCTGCGAAATAGTTCAGAGAACTTTTCGTAGTCTTGAATCGACGGCTTGCGCATACAGGCAAGAACTTTGTCGGAAACATGTTCCGGTGCAATTTTCAAGATGCCACTCACATGCCACTGTACAAGCTCTTTCAAAAAAGCATTGCCGTTCTTTTTATCTGCAAGCAAGTAATCATAACGAATGCCCGATCGGACAAAAACTTTTTTGACGCCTGGAATCCCGCGAACCGCCTTTAGAATCTCCGTATATTCGCGATGATCGGTGTTGAGATTTTTGCATGGCGCAGGAAACAGGCAGTCTCTGCGTGTACAGGATCCGCGTGTACGCTGCTTTGCACATGCCGGACCACGCAAATTTGCCGTTGGACCCCCTACGTCGTGGATGTATCCTTTGAATGTAGGAAGGGTCGCGAGTTTTTTCGCCTCGCGCAACACGGAGTCTTTGCTTCGCCCGGTGGGGATGCGACCTTGGTGTGCAGTGATTGCACAGAATGCGCAATTCCCGAAACAACCGCGTACGTGAGTGATGGAAAACTGAATCTCATGCAAGGCCGGTATGGTATCTTTTTCATTTTGATAGATCGGGTGTTGATCATAGCAAAAAGGTAGGTCGTAAACGTCGTCAAGCGCCTCGGGCGTTAGCGGTGGTTGTGGCGGATTCTGTACGACAAAGTAACCGTCGTCGTATTCTTCGGCAAGCGGTTTGCTTCCGAGATGCTCTGCGTTGTCGTATTGGAGCACAAAACTTTTTGCGTACGCGTCGAATTTGTTTATGGGGGATTCAAGGCGCGATTTTGCGCCATCGGATTCTTGAATGCAAGCAGGTTGGTAGAGCGATTTTGTACCGGCGGATTCTTGAATGCAAGGAGGTTGGTAGAGCGATTTTGCGCCGGCGGATTCTTGAATGCAAGGAGGTTGGTAGAGCGATTTTGCACCATCGGATTCTTGAATGCAAGCGTTTTCTGTGGATGATTTTCGGGAATGCCTTTCGGAATCCTGTTGTGAATCGATTAGCTCCTGATACGATGGAAGAAAGATGGTCTCCGCGGTCAGGGCTTCGCGCCGGGCGCGAACGACGGTGCCGGGAATCCAAATGATGTCACGCGCCGCAAAACCGTCATTTAAGGCGGCGGCTGTTTCCGTTATGGCACGCTCACCCATTCCATAGATGAGCAAATCGGCCTTCGCGTCGAGCAATACGGAGCGACGCACTCTGTCATCCCAATAATCGTAATGGGCAAATCGGCGAAGGCTCGCTTCGATGCCGCCGAGAATGATCGGGACATCTTTATAGGCGGCCCGGCAACCGTTCGCGTAGACGATGAGGGCGCGGTCCGGACGCAGCCCGGTTTTTCCGCCGGGTGCGAGGCTGTCTTTGCGCCGTTTGTGTTTTGCTGCGGTGTAGTTTGCGACCATCGAATCGACAGACCCGGCGGTGATGAGAAAGCCGAGTCTCGGGCGACCGAACACCTTGAAGGACTCCTGGCTTCGCCAGTCGGGCTGCGGCAGGACGGCTACTGCGTAGCCGAGGCGCTCAAGCAGACGACCGATGATGGCGGTTCCGAAGGAGGGATGGTCAATATAGGGGTCGCCGCTCACCAACACAAAGTCTGCTTGAGCCGCCCCGCGCCCCTCTAATTCTTCTCGTGTAACCGGCAAAAAATCATTCATGCCCTATTTTAACACGAAACAATAACGTTTCTACCTTCGTGCACATTCTTTCCGTCGTTGGATCTATGTTTTGGTCCCATCGTTTGGATTATGATCCGTTCAGTAAATTGACATAAGACTTTCGCTGCCAGGCAAGACAACAGGTTCGGTGGCATCAACGAGTTCGCAACTCCCATCATTTGCTTTTTTCCTCAAAATACGCCTCCACGAGCTCCGCAGAACGAGCAGATTGCAAATTCCATCCTTCGAAGGATGACCTCGCTCCTAAATTGTAATCCCAACGCACTTTCTTATGGTTATAGCTTCCATACCGACTGCGCAGAAACTCATCCGCATTTGCCTGCGTTTCTTCATCTGCCTTTTTCGCTGTCGCGAGCTCAATCACCGCAGGTGCCACCGCATCAGACATCCCTGTGAACATTTCCACATCGACCCGATCCAGATCGCCCTCAAGATATCGGTCCACGTTGTATTTCGCGATGAGTCCATCGGTATTTGCAAGAAACAGTGTGAGCATGAAGCAAGTCGTGAGAATCGCAATCGGCATCCCGATTTTAAATCTGAAAGGACGTATATGCCAGACGATAATCAGCACAAAGACAAGCATCAACAGCACCATAAAGACGGAAGTATAGAGGCGAAGCCGTGATAGTCCATAAGCGTCGATGTACAGGATCATCTTACTCATCGCCGTTGCAATGAGCAGAACGGTTTGAACCGAAAGAATGAGTGAAATGATTCTCAGCATTTTAGGGCACTCCCCCTCTCCGCGTTTCAAAAACAGATAGCTGAACGCGAGGAGCCCTAAGTTAATCGCCGCAACTGCACACAGTTCAAAGAATCCACGCCGGGCATATTCCGCATAGGTATAGCCTGACGGAAGATATCCGGAAAACGCTGCAAGCAAATACCCTGACAGGATGACAAAGAAAATGACATACATGCCAACAAAGAAAAGAAGCGGTGCATAGAGCCCGGCGCGAGGTAATAAACGAACCGATGAGAGTCCACGAGAAATTCCTTCTTCTGTGATCCGAGCTGTATTTCGTTTCTGTGCATTCCCGAAAACAAGACCGCCGAGATAACATGCAACCGGAACGCCCACGAAGAATTCGATAAAATAGATACCCAAAACGTCCCAGTTGAAATTGACTTGAAAGTTTTGGATGAAGGATTCAAACGCGCTGTCCGCAGAAATAAGCAGAGACAACACGATCACAAGAATCGGAATCGAAATAAGAATGCCGAGCAATGCCACAAGGATGGTGCGCCCTTTTACAGATCTGCCCTCTTTCTTTCCGCCGAATCCGTGCCCTAGGCTTTGAAAGAGGCCACCAAAATTCAGAAATGAAACAACGACACCTTGATTCAGCAAATCGAACAGAACGAAACCTGCGATTTGTGTTTTGGCGGAAGTGGCCACCCATAGAAGGCACACGCCGAATTCAAACAACAGCAACAGTGCACGGACATCAATTGCATCATAGAGGATAAAGGGTAGTGCACCCACCACGGCAGCAGAGAGCCAAAGCAAGCTCGCTCGGTTTTGCTTCACGCGTTTTGCGGAAAAATAGAGGAACGTCCCTGCAATCATGATCCAAAAAAAGAGAAAGGTACCAATTCCAGAGCTTGGCTGTTGATCGCCCCATAAGCCCCATAAATTTAACAGGACACTGCCCTCCCAAAACAAAAATCCGGCGCAAAGCAGAAATACGGCATACACGACCTCCGCCCTTCCGATTTTCCACGTGGTCTTTTCTTTTGGAAGCTCTTTCGCCACTGCATATGGATTGTTCACGTTTTCATAGATTTCCATTTTTCCCTCCTGTTTGTTTTTTGTTTTCTATCCCGAAAATTAATGGTTGTATGGCCTTGTTGAGGCGTCGAGATATAGAGGACTGTACAAACAGTCCGGTGCGTTACGGTTTTATATCCTATAGTTTCGTTGTGCTAAGCGGATTCGACTTGCGCTAGCAAGGAATTCTTACATTCACGCATCCTCATCCCCCTCTGTACACGCCAGCAGGTCGCCCGGCTGACAGTCGAGTTCACGACAAAGTGCTTCCAAGGTAGAAAAACGAATGGCTTTGGCTTTGTTGTTTTTCAGAATGGAAAGATTCGCAGGGGTAATCCCGATTCTCGAGGCAAGATCTCCCGCAGAGATTTTCCTCCTGGCCATCATCACATCAATGTTTACCGTAATTTTCATCGCATTACACCGTGTAATCGTTTTCCATTTTGATCTCCACCGCCGCCGCGAAAACATTCTTCACGACACGAAGGATGAGACCAACAAACGCCGCCATTAAGCCCACAAGCAGGAAATCATATCCCCCGACATAGAGTCCACCGGTAACCAAAACCGATGTCACCGCAAAACAAAGCCAAGAGATTTTTCGTAATGCCTGCACGTTTTCTTCAACAAAAACATTTCCGACGCGAATGCGCGAAAGGATTTTGTGTAAGAAAAACAACGCGACAAGAGCAATTGCGCAACAAACATAGATGAACACCAGAAAAAAAACCGTATCAAAGCGGTTGCCCATGCCGATGATCAGCGATTTTAATCTGTTGTCTTCACTAAAATGAACGAAGGTCATGAGCCCGGCGAAGAGGATCACCAGCACAATGACAATTTTGGTACAAACGAGTGAAAGTGTTATCGACTTATCGGAATTCCACATCATGACATCTCCAGAATCTACAGCCCCTTGCAGGTAAAAAAATACTCTGCCCTTGTTGTCCTCTACTTGTTTACAAAAAGAGAATATCAGACAGAGTATTGTATGTCAATAGAATTTTATTGTTATTCGATATATTTTTTCCGTTTCGCAGATTTAAGGGAAGGCACAGGCGTGACCGAAACCGCTATGATTACCAGTTATACGCCTCCGAATAGGTGACGTAGGCAACGCTGCCCGGCGAAATGCTATCGTATGGTACATCAATGACAACCAACCGATCTTTCAGAAGGAAATGCAGCGTCTTATTTCCCACTTCATCTACTTTGTTTTTATGCTCTTTTATTTTCAGCGCGCTGATGAAGTCCTCCACGCTCATTTCTTCTTTGAGACCGAAAAGATCCCTACAACTGATTTCGAGCCCGGTACATGTCTCTGCGTCGCCAAGCAGATATCCAGAAGCAAATGGCGTCTCATAAAATACAGAATTCAATGAAGCAAACGCCAATTGTATCCTCGGGTTTTCGGAGGTGAATACAGGGCGAACTTCTCCTTCCGGCACCGTTACCGAAATGGCACCAAAAGAGGTCTGAATTTGTGTCGCCGTTGCACCGATGCGCACAAAGACCCCATTCACATTGTCGCTTGTTATCGCAGCTCCACTCGACACCGAATCATCTTTGTCCGAAATCGCGGTGTTTGTGGTTTCCGGCGCAGGATTCTTCGTTTTATCATCTTCGTTCGCATCGCCGGAGCAGGCAGAAAACAGAACCAACACCGACACAAGAAGTGCTAACAAAATAATTTTTCTTTGTTTCATTTTCCCACCTTCTCCAAATCCTTTTATTCGTCGAACACCAAGCTCTTTTTCTGCTTCTATTTCAGATACTTTATCATTTGAAGCAAGTCGCCCTCGTCGGACTTCCTGTGGTTGATGGTGTGATAGCCGTTATTTTCGTAGAATGTCACGAGTGCCTTTTCATCAGCGCATTCGATGTAGACCATCTTGCCGCCGATGATCTTTTGCGTCGCCCGGATCTTTTCTTCGGCGTGAGCAATCAAGTCATATCCTGCAATTAAGTCATTAGCATCATCGTTGAAATTCTTGCCGAGTTGACCGATCAGTGGCACTGCGAGCAAATAACTGTCCGTTTCTTCGTGAAACTTTCCAAACTTATTAAAGCGTCTGCGCCAGTCGGAGTTTTTTGCCGCAGAAAGATCGACTAAGATCACCTTGTTCGCCAATGAAAAATATCCGGCAATCACAGGCGCGTCTTTTCCGTCAGCGATAACGATATATGTGGCAGCAATGCCTTGCCGCGCAAAACTGATTGCTTTGCGCTTCAAAAAGTTTTCAATGTCGGAATTCAGGTGACAAGAAAAAGAAGATAGGAGAAGTGTCACCTGATCCTCCCCTATTTTATTTAGCAAGTCTATGATGTTTACACTTTTGAAATTCAAGATTTGTCCATAGGCTTGCTGAACGTCTTGCTGATCCAAGCCTCGTCTGCGTCCGTTACTTTCGCGGAATTCGCGATTTTATAATCAGATTGCGAACGCTCAGACTTCTCCAAAGCGACGACCAAATCTTTGAACTTTTCTTCCGTGTCGATTACGACGTTATTGAAAAAACTGCTTGTAGCCATTTGCGCTCACCTCCTTTCGATGTTCTTCTTGATTTGATTATACCACCAGGGCTCTGTTGTCACAACATCATGTTCTCATATAAGCTGATTTAGGCATATTCCGCATATAAGTTGATTTTGCGCTACTTTTGATCGGAATAAAAGTAACAACACTCTACCCGCTCTTTAAAATCATACGGCGAAAGCAGATTCTGCTATTCGTCGAACACCAAGCTCTTTTTCTGCCAATTCCACGAATCTGCACACATTTGCTCTATGCCGAGTTCTGCGGTGAATCCAAGCTCCTTTTCCGCCAAATCGACATTTGCATAAACGGTAGCAAGATCGCCTGCACGTCTCGCGTCGATCTGCGCGGGAAGGCTCTTTCCACAGGCTTTTTCATACGCCGAGATCACTTCCTTGACGCTGTAACCCTTCCCTGTACCAAGGTTAAAAACTTTACAGCCTTTGTGCGTTTTCAAATATTCAACCGCAAGAAGGTGCCCGCGCGCCAAATCCATCACATGAATGTAATCGCGTACGCCGGTTCCGTCCGGTGTATCGTAGTCGTCGCCCCAAATGTGAATTGTCGCAAGCTGCCCTGCCGCCACCTTTGCAACATACGGAACAAGATTGTTCGGAATGCCCTGTGGATCTTCCCCTATGAGTCCTGACGGATGCGCACCAATCGGATTGAAATAACGCAGAAGTGTAACCGCCCACTCGGGATCGCTCGCAGAGAGATCAAGAAGTATTTGTTCGATCATCGATTTCGTCCAGCCGTATGGATTGACAGGTCCTATCGAATGTTCTTCCATAAAAGGAACCGGGTTTCTTGAATCGTAGACCGTAGCAGACGAGCTGAAAACAAACTTCTTCACACCCATGTCCGCCATTACATGAAGGAGATTCAACGTCCCTACAAGATTGTTCTCGTAATACAAAAGTGGCTTTTCTACAGATTCTCCAACCGCCTTCAGACCTGCAAAATGCAGTACACAGTCGATCTTGTGCCGGGAGAACACATCCTCTACCGCAGTTTTTTCACAGAGATCCACGTGCTCGAGTGCAATTTCCCGTCCGACAATCTGCTCCAGTCGCGCCACCGCACCGGGTTTGCTGTTTGAAAAATCGTCGAGAATTACGATCTCGTAACCTTTTTCAATCAGCACCGTTGCCGTATGGCTTCCGATAAATCCGGCACCGCCGGTCAGAAGTATCTTCATTTATGTCCCTTTTCTTTATGATAGTTTCGGTTTCCACACCCTACATTCCGCGAAGTTCCCAGATCATACTCGTCAGCGATGCACCATACCCCGCACCGGCTGCCCAACCCACGTGATTCGGGTTTTCCTGAATGCCGAGCCATAGTACATAAGGTGCAATGCCTCGCGTTACATAACCAAATCTTGTATCTACCAGTGCCTGATTCAACGGTGCGGTACTTGCGTACGCCTTCAGATGTTGAACCTGCGCACGAACGCCGATTCGAACCGTTGAA
>JAITTH010000028.1 GCA_031287295.1 Eubacteriales Family XIII. Incertae Sedis bacterium | reverse complement strand
GTGCCGAACGCAAATAATCTCTGCCCTTGCACTGCTTCTTGCAGCACTGATTTCGTTCATCGTACTGCTCGTTATCACAGGGAGAAAACGCGCGGATGGCACGAGAAGACTCTATGCGTTAGATCGCATCTTTACGGAAATCCAGCTTGGTCTTTTGGTGCTCATTCCGATTGCCTTTCTGTCTATTCTGTATAACGGCTTATCGCAGTGGGTATACTACAGCTCTCCCAATACGCTTCCGTTTGTCGTTACCGGCGCACTTTCCGCAATTGCCGCAGCACTCGAACTCTGGTTCCTTTTATCCTGCGTGCGAAATCTGAAGGCAGGTGTTTTCCTGAAAAATGCCCTTCTTTATCGGTTTTTCTTCTCTCCGGCCCGTCGCCTCTTCCGGCTGCTGAAAAACGGATTCGACGGAACAAATCCGTTGGCGAAAAGTATTTTCATGCTTCTGCTCGTCGTCTGTGTTTCCGTCTTGAGTGGACTTTTGATGAGCGGAGGGTTGTTCGGAAGAAGCTTTTTCATGGTGCTTGGGGGTTGTAGCCTTCTGCTCATCACGCTCGGCGTGACCTCTGCATTTATCGCACGTTGGGCAAATCGCTACAATGACCTAAAACAAGGTGTCGAGGAGGTTTCCGGGGGAAATCTTTCTCACAAAATTCAAGTGGCTGAAGATTCTCAAAATGAATTTGACAACCTGTCGAAAAAAATCAACAGCATCGGTGGCGCCATGGAAACGGCCTTGCGAAATGAGCTGAAAAACCAGCGCATGAAAACGGATCTCATTACCGGTGTAAGTCACGACCTCAAAACGCCACTTACCTCCATCCTCAGCTACACGGATTTGCTGATGAAAGAGGGACTTGACAGCGAAAATGCCGCATCGTATTTAAGCATCATCGATGAAAAAAGCAAACGGTTGCAAAAACTTACAGAAGACCTGTTTGCTGCAGCGAAAGCATCCAGCGGAGATTTGCCGATGAATCCGGAACGTGTCGATTTGCTCGCGCTCATGAAGCAAACCATCGCCGAGATGAGCGAACGATTCCTCGAAAAAGGACTGGATTTGATTCTGACGGCGGAAAATGAACATTATTATGTACGCGCAGACCGTCAGCTTCTCTGGCGCGT
Organism: Eubacteriales Family XIII. Incertae Sedis bacterium; assembly: GCA_031287295.1. Lineage (GTDB taxonomy): Bacteria > Bacillota > Clostridia > Peptostreptococcales > Anaerovoracaceae > JAISTV01. Next base: position 2,708 of record JAITTH010000028.1, on the reverse strand, counting down.
CACGGAAAACCTCTTCTCGAATGTTTATAAGTATGCGATGAGTGGCAGTCGCGTTTACGTTGATCTTCGCGAAAACGGCATGACCCAAATCGAAATCAAAAACATCTCGGGAGTCTCGCTGAACATCCCTGCTGACGAGCTCATGGAACGCTTTAAGCGTGGCGATGATGCGCGCACCACCGAAGGAAGTGGCCTCGGTCTCAGCATTGCGAAAGACCTTGCTCAGATTCAGGGAGGCAGGCTTGAAATTGCCATCGATGGCGATCTGTTCAAAGCCTCCGTGTTGCTCATCACTTGGCGCGAATAAGAATGCCGACTGATTCATTAGAGGCTGTCTCAAAATGAGGCAGCCTCTTTTCATGCAAGCTGATGACACGATCCGGGTGATACGAGACTAACACAGTATCACCCGAAAGTTACCACTTGAGACCGTTTTATTCCTTTGTCACATGGGGCTACCCTAATCCTGTGCGACAAGCTGATGACACGATCCGGCGATGACAAAATCATTCCTGCATCATTTCTGTAGGCAGGTCAATTCTTGTTCAGGGATTTCTTATAGATTCGGTATGCCTTAACACTCAAAATGGCATACAACACACCTACAAACATCATCAGCAGCGGGAGTATACGTAAAATCACAAATGGAAGTTCCAGAAAAAAGGCGGACCAGAAATCCGAACCACTTTTCTCCCATAGACCCGGGGTTAAGAACCATGTACTCGGGTCAAAGTATGAATATCCAAACAGTTTACCGTTAGCGATTGCGACGGCAAAGAGAGGAATTGAGATAAGTACGCCACCCAATGCACTACGGTACCACCTTTTGTATCTTGCTGCCTTCGATGCCAAGTCTGAAAAAATATCTTCATCTTGCGTTGCATCGGTTTTCGGGAGAAAGTATTGCGAGCCGGAGCGACGCGAGCCACAAACATGCACCCAACCGGAATCTTCAAACATGGCTTTGTATTCTTCTAAGTCCTCTTTGTATCTAAAGGCGCGATAATCGACTCGGTAATTTGATGAGGTCGGCTGAATCTTCCGGAAGGTATATACGCTAAAAGCACTGTATTTCACCAAAGCCCACCCTTTCTGTGCCATGGTGTTCAAATACGCTTCTTCTTTTTCCATATCGACAAAAGCTTTGATTTTTTTCATTGTAAGTTCACTCCTTTTACAGTAGATCAGAAGAAATAGCGATAAGATGCTTGAGGCGTTCGATTTCCGACGCCAAGAGCTTCTTGCCATAGCTCGTTAGCGCATAGACCCTGCGACGTTTGTCCTGATTTTCCACTTCGACTTCTTTAATCATCATTTGCTTCGTCAAGTTTTCTATTGCGCCGTATAGCGTACCCGCAGCGATTCGAACCTTCCCGTTGCTCAGTGCCTCGACATTCTGCATAATGGCATATCCATGTAGAGGTTCTCTGAGAGAAAGCATGATATAGAAAGTTGTTTCCGATAATGGCAACAGTTTGTTAAGATTCAACGCACACCTCCTTTTCACAATCATCCATGTTTTTCGATTTGCTCAATTTATATAGTCGTACTGTATAGTTAAACTATATATCGTTGAACTGTATATGTCAACAACTATTTGTCCTCGTATGACAAAATCATAAAAAGGTGTGTTTCGTTATCTCAGAAAAAGCGATTCTTCAATACACAAACATATTTTCAAAAACTGCTTTACATTGACGTAGCGTAATGGTTTATGAAGACAATGAACGATTTTATGTAGTTTATTGATGCGATACGACAAAACCCATTTGCATCCAGTCGTATTTACGACTATAATATATTTGTGGCTTTACTTTAGTAGGCTAGTTTGCGTTTCTATTGGAGGATACGTAATGGACAATTATATCGGAGCCAGAGAAGCAGCAGCAAAATGGAATGTCACAGTGCGGCAAGTACAGCGGATATGCCAAGCGGGAATGATCCCCGGTGCAACCCTTTTTATAAACGCTTGGGCGATTCCTAAGAATGCGCCAAAACCGACACGTACAGGTAAACTGAAACCGGGGCGCAAGCCTATGAATAAAGATTGAGGTGGGCGAATAATGGGCAACGATAAGATTTTGGATTTTGACGATACCACGTCTGCCGACAGGCAGGCGGCGGAAATCATCAAGGATGCCATTGTCCGCTCGCGCTATCAGGCAGCGAAACTCGTAAATAAAGAGCTTTTGAGCCTTTACTACGCCGTTGGCAGATATGTTTCGCTTAATTCCAGAGGCAACTGGGGGCAAAGCGCAATAAAGCAACTGTCAGAATCGCTGCAGAGCGAATTGCCGGGACTTCGCGGCTTCTCCGAATCAGCTATCAAGCGTATGCGCCAATTCTATGAGGAATGGCATCCTGTGTTTTCAAATCGCCCAATGCTAATGGGCGATTCAACTCAAAAGGAAAATTTTGGAATTCGCCCAACGTCAACGGGCGAATTAAAAGCATTGGAAAATCTGGAAAATTTCATTAATTTGAATTTATTGACGCAACACATCAACGGTTCTGTCGAGCCGAATTACGCCGATAAGTTCTTCCATATCGGTTTCTCGCACCATTCTGAGATATTGACAAAAGAAAAATCGCTAGAAGGACGCCTGTTCTATATCACTCAGTGTGCCGCTGAGTTTTGGACTGTGGAGGCACTGAAATCAAATCTTCGCGGCGACCTATATTCCAGAAAGGGTTCGTTGTCGAGCAAT
>JAITTH010000170.1 GCA_031287295.1 Eubacteriales Family XIII. Incertae Sedis bacterium | reverse complement strand
CATTTTCCCAAATATTATACATCACACGGCACAATGTCGGCAAATAGGACGAAACGAAGGGATGCATTACCAAAAGAATTACAAAGTATTAAAAGTATTACAAGAGTGTCAATGCTTGGGGCTGTCAAAGAGACCAGAGAGAGAAAAGCACACTATGATATAATGACCTCATGTTTAAAAACGACGGTAAGAAAAAAAGCGCGCTCGAAAAGGCGTACGGCATACTCGCACGAAGACCGTATACGGAGTACCAGATTCGACTCAAGCTCATAAAAAGCGATTATTCCGAACAGGAAATCGACAAGGCAATCTCGGAACTTTTTGAAAACCACTACCTCGACGACAACGATTACGCAGAACGTTATTTGCAGATTCTTATCGAAAAACAATTTGGAAGACGACGCATGTTCGACGAGATGCGCAGGCAAGGCATCGCACCGACACTCGCAAAAGAAATCATTTCCGAAGGATATTCACAGGAGCACGAACGAGAATGCGCCATGCGCGTTGCCATGCGCGCGACGGATGGTCTAAAAGAAGACGCTTCTTTCCGAGAGAAGGCACGCCGTATCTCCCTGAAACTCACAGGCAAAGGATTCGATTACGAGACGATTCATTACACGATTGATCACTTCCCGAGTCTCTGAATCCGATCAAATGATGTCCTGATAGGGATTTATGCTTTCACCAAACGCCCGTTGTTTTCTTGAAATCGATTTTCTGTCAGACCACGAACCAACGCGGACTCAATCCACGCCTTGTTCTCCGCCCCGAGACGTTCGTAGCCGAGACGGCGTGCTGTCTCTGCAATCAGTTCTCCGCGTTCGATGCTGAGTGATTCCCGAAGCACGAGTTCCATTGCACACAGAAGCTCTTCTTTGCTGATTTCGTTTACCGCGCGATCTTCGCGTCGGCTTGTGTATCGTACGGCAGACCAATTCTGAGAAACCATGTCTTTCGACCAAACAAAATCGTCCTGATCGATGAGGAAGTCTCTTCGGATGATGCCTGCCAGTTCACGTTGTTTTGCCGTACCGATTCGTGTATAACCACAGCGCTTGTAAATGATGCTGATTAACCGCGCCAGCGCAGTCGGACCTTCCGTTTGCAGGATGTCCTTACTGATGCCACAGACAATCGGATACGAGCTTCCGGGATTATTCAAAACCTTTTTGGGATGGGCTGGATCGACGGATGCAGGCAGAAAAATCGGAAGGCCACGAACCTCATCGGTCATGCCTTGTTGTGCATCTGCAGCGGAAGCCCCAATCGAAGCCTCTTGTACGCCGCTTTCATCCGCAAGACCCTCTGCAAGATCCGATAAAATCAATTGTTCGGTTTCGGTCTCGCTTTCAATCTCATCCGCCGTCTCGATGAGATCGACCAGGCGCTTCATCTCTCCTTCTCGGTCGCGTATCCATCCGGGCAGCCAGACCCTCGCGACAGATTGCCATCCTTTTAACTGTTTGAGCAGTGCCGAAACGCCATCCCGATCCGCAACCGCGATTCGGGCACCCCAAGCCGGACTATCGATTACAATGGCGGTGCGCCAACGTGTGTCCTCCGGCTTCTTCACCGCCAAATCAATTTTGAAGGACGAAAGACCAAGGTTGGCGTGGACGAGATAGCCCCGGGCGCGCAAAGCATCCGCAAGTTCCCTTGCAAAATAACTTCTGCCACCCGCCACAGACAATTCTGTCTCGACCTCCGCTGCTTGTGAACCTGCCTGTGCCTCTGCGGACAGGTGGGCAGCAAATTCCAAATAGCGTTTTAAATCGTGGATGCCCTTTGCATTGGACCGGGCAAGATTGATGTCCTTCGGATCAAAGGAACAGAAAAGCAATACCTGTTTGCGTGCCCGCGTAATGGCTACGTTGAGCCTCCGTTCTCCGCCATCGTTGTTGAGAGGTCCGAAATTCAGCGGCAAAATACCCGTCTCGGGGTCTTTCGAAAAGGCAAGCGAAAAAAGAATGACGTCGCGCTCATCCCCCTGCACATTTTCCAAGTTCTTAACAAACAGCTGTTTCCCGGGTTCATCCGACAGCGCAGTCTGAATCTGCGGATCGTTCGAATTTTCAAGAAGATCGAGGATGAGATCGCGTTGCTGCATATTAAAACACACGACACCCATGGAATCCTGCGCTGTTGTGGGGTCGTAAAGCCTTCGCGTAATTTCACGGATAATCGCCTCGGCTTCGATGGTGTTCGTTCTTTCTTTGCCACGCGCGAAACTTCCCTCTACGCGATGCAGTAAGATCCCCGTGTTTTCCGGAAGACCCGGCTCCGGCAGCGTCACCAATTTTTCTTCATAATAGGTTTTGTTTGAAAAGGCAATCAGCTGCTCATTCTTGCTGCGATAATGCCATGATAGCCACATCTGTGGGAGGCCGGATTCCACCGCCTCACTCAGGATGCTCTCGAGATCGACAATCTCTGCGCCGCTCTCCGGTTCGCCAAGGGACTCCTCCGCCGTGTCCACTTCCATGATGCGGGTTGGCGGCATCTGTTTGGAATCACCCACAATCACAACGGAATTTCCACGCCCCATGGCACCGATTGCCTGCGGAACACGAATCTGCGATGCCTCGTCAAAAACAACGATGTCGAAGTGAAGGACATCCGCGTCGAGAAAATGCGCCACAGAACCCGGGCTCATCATAAAACAGGGACAGAGGGACAATAGCGCTTTGGGATAGGATTTTGTAATCTCGCGAAATGACATGCCACCGCGTTTGCGTTCAATCTGACGCACCAAGGATGCCACTTCGCCAACAACCCGATTCGCCTGAAAAGGTCTGCTGTTAATGATGGCATCGGGACCGACCGAAACGGCCATGTCTCGAAGACGGGCAGCCGTTACATTGTACGTCTCCGCAATCTGCGCCTGCGCATTCGCGTCGAATTCCACCAATGACCCGGCTGCACCTCGCTCTTGGAAGGAAGCCTCTGCAACTCCGCGCAAAAACACGGTATCTGCATCAACAAGCGGGAAGGCAACCCTTGCGAGCTTATCTGCCAAATCTCCCGCCCCGAGTTTTTCGATTTCGAATAAAGGAAGGCGCAGCTCTGTATAACGCTGAAGCTGCAGATTGCCCGTCTGCGAAACATCGCGTATCCAAATCTGCATATCGTGTTCCCATGCCTCAAGCCATTTCCGTCCATTCAGCCACTGATCGATGGTGCGTGTATTTGCGCCGAGCAACGCAAGCCAATCATCCCAAGAACGAGAAACGTCCTGAAGCAATTTCATTTCCGTCGCGCTCCCGGAGCCTGTGTTTATATGTGCCCAAACAGCGGGCGCGTAACCGTGGAGCCACACCGCCCCTCGAGAAATGAATGTCGCATGGTCAAACTGCGCGAGTGCCTCCGGTAAATCCGGTCTCCAATCTGAAGGCAGCAGCAATCCCGCAATGCGAGAAGCCAGATGGATAATCTCCGCGGTAGTGTCCCGCACCACCGTACTTTCTTGCAGAACCTGTTCCCACTGAATGTTGGACGATTTTGCTTCGTGTAGCAGCGTCTCCTGTGAAATATACGGGAGAACCGCTTCGCGAATCGATTTCTTCCGCCAATTTACAAAGAATTGCTTTTGATTTAACGCACGGACGCGTGCATTCCATACATCGAGTTCCGGTTGGGTCAAAAGCGCGGGCGACACACAATGCAAATAGGCTCCATGCTGTTCGTGAAGCGCGGTGATACGGGCGCGCACATCCGATACGGCATCCTGCCAACTTACCCTGTTGATATAGAGCAGATGTTCCTCGCCGGGCAGTCTTTTTGCCTCTGACGCATGGCGTAAATGAAGCACCAGATGGAGTCGCTCGCCCGGAGACAGCGCATTCAGAACATCCATCCAAACGGGGTTTAAGCAGGAAGCGGCCTCATACGACGCTGCGAGTTCAGAAAGTGCATTTTGCAGTTGCTCTGCACGTGCAGCAGCTTTCGGTGTTTCCATGCCCTCGCCGACACTCGTTGCAGGCTCCTTCCCACAAAGAATCCATGGATCGGCGGGTGTAAGCCCGAGTCCCGTGGCACGACCAACAAATTCCGTGAGCAGCGATTCCAAACGATTCAGATCAGAAAGACCTACGGCACCGGGATCCGGCATCCATGACGGACCCTCTCCCAAATTTTGAAGCAGATCGTAAGCACTCCAATAGGAATACTGCCATCCGTTCTTACGGTGAACGCGGGGCGGATAATCTCGAAGCGCACGAAATGCAGCACGATACTTCGCATCCGTCGCCTTATAAGCACCTTTGTCAACATAGACTGCCGCATCCAACGAACGTTTTAATTGAATGCGAATGTCGTTCATCGATACATCCGCACCATACAAAGCCAGGGCAAATCTCCCGATGCCAATCTCATCAAGCCTGCGCCTCACAACATCGAGAGCGACTTCCTTTGCTGCAACAAAAAGAATGCTCTTTCCCTGCAACATGGCGTGGGTGATGAGATTTGCGATGGTTTGAGATTTCCCGGTTCCCGGAGGACCTTCCAGCACAAAGGACTTGCCACGTACCGCCTGCATAATGGCTTTGAGTTGTGAGCCATCTGCCGAGAT
>JAITTH010000128.1 GCA_031287295.1 Eubacteriales Family XIII. Incertae Sedis bacterium | reverse complement strand
AAAGCGTATTGCTTCCGCCATCGCCATAGGCTTCGGCATCCGGCAGGGCACCGACACCGAGGCTGTCCAATACAATCAAGATAATCCGATTCATCAACAGGCTCCTTTATTTTAAATTTTCAGGGTTGAGACAATCAAGCTCGGGCACCACGAACCTGCCATCCTTGCGAATCAGTTTATCATCGAAATAGATTTCTCCGCCACCAAAGTCTTCCCGCTGAATGCAGACAAGATCCCAATGCACAGCACTCTTATTGCCGTTAAAAGCATCTTCGTACGCAGCCCCGGGTGTCAGATGGAACGACCCGGCAATTTTCTCATCGAACAACGTGTCCTTCATGGGCTGTAGAATATAAGGATTGACCCCCAAGGCAAATTCGCCGAAATAGCGCGCGTTTTCATCGGTATCGAGCAGTCCGTTGATGCGTTTGGTATCGTTTGCCGTTGCCTTGACGATTTTCCCGTCTTTGATTTCAAATACGATATTCTCATAGGTAAAACCCTGTTCTTCCGATGCGGTATTGTACGAAATGACACCATTCATAGATTCGCGTACCGGCGCCGTATACACTTCACCATCCGGAATGTTCTTTTCGCCGGCGCACTTAATTGCCGGAATGTCCTTGATGGAAAAAGTAAGATCGGTACCGGGACCGACAATATGAACCCGATCTGTTTTGTTCATCATCTCAACAAGATTGTCCATCGCCTTTGACATTTTGGCATAATCTAAATTGCATACATCGAAGTAGAAACCTTCGAATTTCTCACAACTCATGCCGGCAAGTTGAGATATACTTGCGTTCGGATAGCGTAGGACAACCCATTTCGTGTGATTAACACGGTAGTCAAGGGTTGGGCGCATAAGACTGTTGTAGAGATTCATACGCTCGGACGGGATGTCGGAGAATTCAGCAGAATTGTTGCCTGCACGCACCGCGATATAGGCGTCCATGCCCTTCATCTGATATAAAGTATAGTCATTCATGAATTCGAGCTGTTCTTTTTCAACACCGAGAACCACTTCCCGCGTGATACGACTGTCTCGAATTTCGGTATAGGGAAGCCCACCGACTCGATAAACTTCTTTGATGATTTGTCGGACAAGGGGAACGGCACTGTCTCCTTCATAGGAAATCAGAACCTTTTCACCGGGCTGAATTGAACAGGAATAATGAACCAAATTTTTTGACAGCTTCACAATTCTTTCATCCATTAAACATAACTCCTTTACAATATGATTACATTTGTTTTTCATTTCTTTATTATAATAACACAACAAACCTGAAGCTATGAATGGAGAGTTTTTGAAAAATTCCCGAACATCTTGTATAATGGTAAGCTATGAGACACATTTTTTTAATCAATCCTGTCGCAGGAAACGGTCGAGCGGTAGCATTCATTCCACAAATCATCGATACCATAAAGCAGATGAACGTTGCTTACGAAATTCATCGGACGATTAATATCGGCGATGCATGTCGTTATGCTCGGGAACGATGCCAACAATGTGATGAACCCGTGCGGTTTTATGCATGTGGCGGTGATGGAACAGTGAACGAGGTCGTCAATGGTATTTTTGGGCATCCTCATGCTGAAATTGCTATAATTCCGGTTGGCTCAGGGAATGATTTTGTGCGTAATTTCGAGAACAAGAAAGATTTTTTAAATATTGAAAAACAGATTCTCGGAGAGGCTCATGCGGTGGACACCATCGAATACCGACCCTTCGTAGACGAAACGAAAAGTCATGAAAATCTTCCGCAGGCAGGATATGCACTCAATATGTGTAACATGGGTTTTGATGCACAGGTCGCAGCAAAAGCGGGAGAAATCAAAGGCAAATTTCTAAAAGGTGCCGGTGCTTATATTGCGAGTGTAGGTATCATTTTATCGAAGCTGAAATACTTATCGCTGGAAGTGACCGTGGACGGTGTGGATATGCCGGAGGCAACTTATCTTTTGGCAGGTGCCGCAAATGGCAGATTTTCGGGAGGTGGCTTTGATGGAATGCCTCTTGCCCGCATTTCAGACGGCATTATGGATGTCCTTCTCGTACGCGCCGTAACGCGACGTTTTTTCCTTTCTATTGTAAAAAAATATCACGATGGAACCCATTTGGAGGATCCTCGTCTTGACGGCATTTTAGAACATATCCGTTGTAAAGAAGCAACCATTCGCTCCAAAGAGGAGATGCTATTGGTCATCGATGGTGAGCCGCTTAAAGTACAAGGCGTGCATTTTATACTGCATCCATCGTCTATTAAACTTTCGGTTCCGAATACGAGTGAAGTCTCGAAGGAAATAGGATGCGCCCCGGCGAAGGAGTAATACGGACATGAATATTTACACGAAACGAAGGATTACTTTCCTGGTATTGCCCATATGTCTTGTTTTCTTAATCATGATTTTATTTATTCTCAGCATGAGTCGTGATTTAAGAAAGGCGGAGCTGGAAATAAAAGAAACGCAATCAAACTTAACGGATGCGCAAAAAAAATTAGAAAAGATACAAGACACAAGCGAAGAAAACGAGAATGCTGTCGAAGATAGCGAAAGTATCATCACATCACAAGCCGCAATTATCCAAGCAAAAGACCAAACCATCGCAGAGCAATATCAACTGATAGAAACACTCAATTTAGAAAACGAGGCACTGGCCAGGGAAAATGAAACATTAAAATAGCGAAGTCCCAGCAGTCTACGGCATCTGTGGGAGGTGCAAGTCCGGTGACAGTTGGGAGTAGCGAACAAGAAATGCTGGCATCCATTATTCAGTGGGAAAGCCATGGTGATCCGTGGGCAACCAACGGACCGTATAAAGGCATCGGTCAGTTGAATGAATCTTACTACCCCAAATACGTGGGTATGACATGGGAGCAGTGTGCGGGCAATTACGACATTCAATACACGGCAATGTATAAGTACATCATGGCGGTATATGGAAGTGTTGAAGGCGCATACAATCATCATTTGGCATATCATTGGTATTGATATTCCTTTGCCGCATGTGGCCGGCTTGTTCGTCGCACCATTATTTGTTATAATTCGACTTGTGGTTTTCATGAAGTCTCAGATTTCAAAACCCATCAAACATAGCATTGCTTCGACAATAAAACGTTGGACTGAGTCATCGGAGCAATCATACCCGGAGGAGTAGCGAAGTGGTCATAACGCGGCGCACTCGAAATGCGTTTGTCCGCAAGGGCACGTGGGTTCGAATCCCACCTCTTCCGCCAACAGCCAAAGCACCCGAAAGGGTGCTTTTTTCCTTATAATTTCCTTAAAAACACCCTGCATAATGGCAACAGTCCTCAAAAAGAAAGGGTGATAATAAATGAAAAACACAACTGCTTTAAACGCACAAACCAAAAAGACCTTCGGCCTATCCGGCACAGGCATCAAGCTATTGGCCCTAGGGCTGATGCTGCTGGACCACATCCACTATTTCTTTGAGTTCACCGGTGTCATCCCACTGTGGTTCTCTATGGCGGGGCGCCTGTCGGGCTGGCTGTTCCTGTTTATCACGGTGGAGGGGTTTGCGCATACGTCCAATCGCAAGAAATATTTTCTGCGTATCTGGCTGCTGGCTGTCGGCATGGGAGCTGTGAATTACGCGATATCTATCTTCTTGCAGCGCGGTGACGGCTTCCATCCCGAAAACAACATCTTCGCCACCCTCGCGTTGCTGCTGGTGCTGTGGCAGGGCATCGACTGGCTACGGCAAAAACAGTTCGTTAAAGGGCTGGTCGCTTTGGCCATTCCCTTTGCGCTGTGGTTTGGCTTTGCCCGGCTTCCCATAAGCATCATGCCCTGGGCGTATCTGCTGGAGCAGACCCTCATGCCCCTGCCCATGATGACAGAGGGCGGATTGCCTTATTTGATTGGTGGTATCATGTTGTTTCTCTTCCGCAAAAGGCGCAAATTACAGGTGGCGGTATGGGCGGTGGTTCTTTTGACCTGGAACCTGTATATCGGAATTGCCTCTGGCCTGCCCTTCGGCATGCAATGGATTACATACCACTTTGAATGGATGGGTGTATTTGCTGCCCTTCCTATGCTGCTGTATAATGGACAACGAGGTCGTGGATTGAAACAATTTTTCTATGCTTTCTATCCGTTGCATGTGTATGTGCTGTGGGGGCTGTCTTTCGCGGTGTACACGTTAATGATTTGAGACTGAAAAAATGACAAAGATACTGGCAGTTGATGATGATATAGAGA
>JAITTH010000030.1 GCA_031287295.1 Eubacteriales Family XIII. Incertae Sedis bacterium | reverse complement strand
CAGAGGAAAACAGTGATTTTGATGTTCCTGTTATTTTCTTGACGGCAAAAACCGACCCCGGTAGCGAGTTGGAAGGTCTTTCTCTCGGTGCGGTTGACTATATCTTTAAGCCCTTTTCCCCGATGCTGCTCATCAAACGTATCGAGAACAGCATTCTCATGTTCGAGCAGCGGAAACAACTAAAGCGATTCAACGAAAATCTGCAGGGCATGGTCTTGCGGCAGTCCACCCAGATCTCTGAACTTCAGAGTGCGGTTTTTGATGTGGTTTCCAACCTTGTGGAATTCCGCGACGATGTAACGGGCAATCACATCACACAGACGAGTCGTTTTCTCGGCGTCCTTCTCGATGCGATGTTTGAACAAGGCGTTTATGCAGCAGAAACGAGAAATTGGGATCGAGAGGTGCTATTGACGTCCGTAAAACTTCACGATGTCGGTAAAATCGGCATTTCAGACGTTATTTTGAACAAACGGGAGGAATTGACCCCGGAAGAGTTTGAAGAAATTAAAAGACACGTTGAGCTTGGAGACGAAATCATCGAGAGAATTCGCAATATGCGAAAAGATGTCTTAGATGACACGTTTTTGTTTTATGCGGCGAACTTTGTCTCCTATCATCATGAGAAATGGGATGGCAGTGGCTATCCTCACGGGCTTGCGGGGATGGACATCCCATTGCTCGGACGACTCATGGCCGTCGTCGATGTATACGATGCACTGATTTCAAATCGCCCCTACAAAGAAGCGTATTCCCTTGATGTTGCGCAGCGCATTATGCAGGAAGGACGCGGGACATATTTCGATCCGCAAATTCTCGACGTATTTTTGAATGTGCGCGTGAAAAATAAAATTGATCTCGTTGCGAACGAACTGCGACAGTCTGCAATGAACAAAATAGAAAACTGAAAAGAATCGAGGTTCATTCGGAGCCATAAGGAGAGGGGGATGTAACAATGACGTTGCAAAAGCGAGCTGCACTTCTCATTTGTGCCATTGTTTTCGTTGTGACCGCCGTGAGCTTCAGCGTTAGTTTGGGCTTCACACAGAGTGGGCTGTACCGATCTATGGATGGAAATCTGTCGTTTGCAAGTGATATTGCAAGTGATTTTGTTTCCACGAAAATCAATCTGTTAAAATCGGATTCGGATACGGTTTCCGAACGATTGTTGAGCGCCGGGTATATGAATGAAGACCTCGAAGAGGTCATGCTTGAGCAACTGGAACAGTACCCGGAGTTCATGGCCTTGACGATTTTTAATCGAGAGGGAATTGTTGCGCAGGTCGGATATGCGCCGACACCGGAAAATTTGCTGTCCGAAAAATATATACAGAGTGCGTTTCAGGGAGCGGACATTATTTCAACAACGCGTATAGACGAGAGCACCGGAGAACTTGTCATGCACATCTGTGTTCCGATGGGGGAAACGCAGGTTTTGTCCGTGACCATCTCGGGGATGTTGTTCACCGAATTGATTAAAGTATATAAGTTTTGGGTTACGGGGAACATTCTTATTACGGACGAAGAAGGGGTTATTATCGCGGATGGACGGTACGAATACATGGTCCGCGAACGTTGGGATTTCATCGAAATGGCCCACAATAAGGTCAGCGAAGAAGCAATTTCGGTCGGGACTGTTTTTGAGGAAATGATTCAAAAGGACAGTGGCGAAGGAGAGCTGATTTACGATGGGGTGGAGCGATTTTGTACCTACAAACGCATTTCCGGATCCACAGAGGGTTGGTTTCTTGCCGTCATGGCGCCCTTGCCTGAGAGTCCGACCGTCGGTGTTCGGAATGGTCTTATCTTATCGGCCTTTTTGCTGCTTGCCATCGGCATCGTAGTCGCAATTCTAATCTCCAAAAAAGTGTCGAAACCCTACAATCAGATCCGAGAACAGGCGAAGCATCTGGAACGTATGAATGTGATCGCCCAAGAGGCATTGGAAATGAAGTCCAGTTTTCTTGCGAATATGAGTCATGAAATGCGAACGCCACTGAATGCGATTATCGGACTATCGGAGCTGACGCTCAGTACCGATACGCTGGACGAAGAGAATCGAGAGAAGACGGAGAAAGTCTATAGTGCCGGCGTGACGTTGCTTGGCATCGTGAATGACATCTTGGATTTGTCGAAAATCGAATCCGGAAAATTTGAGTTGAATGCAGAAAAATACGACACACCAAGTCTCATCAACGATGTTGCCATCATCAATGCCGTCCGAATCGGATCGAAATCGATTGCTTTTCATCTCGAAATCGCGGATGATTTTCCGTCACAACTTTTCGGTGATGAGGTACGCATTAAGCAGGTATTCAGTAATTTGCTGTCGAACGCTTTCAAATACACGAAAGAAGGGCGGGTCGATTGGTCGCTTCGTGCGACAAAGCATCTGAAAGGCTATACCATCATTTGTACGGTGGGCGATACCGGTATCGGCATCAAAGAGGAAAACCTTGCCAACCTATTTTCGGATTACAATCAGCTTGATGTCAACGTTAATAGACAAATTGAGGGGACGGGGCTCGGTCTGTCCATCACAAAGCAACTCATAGATAGTATGGACGGAGATATCTCGGTAGAAAGTGAATATGGAAAGGGGTCTGTATTTACGGTACGCTTCGAGCAGGGAGATGTGGGTGCGCCACCCATTGGCAATGAAATCGCGGAGCACCTGCGGAGCTTTAAGTATACGGATCGGAACCGAACGCGTAACCAAGCCTTTGTTCGTGTGAAGATGCCTTACGCAAAAGTCCTCGTGGTCGATGATGTGTCGAACAATCTGGATGTCGTTCGGGGCATATTGAAGCCCTATGAAATCCAGGTAGACTGCGTCTTGGACGGTCAGTCGGCAATTGACCGCATCCGTGATGAACGCGTACGATACGATGCGATTTTTATGGATCATATGATGCCTGAAATGAACGGCATTGAGGCAACGCGCATCATTCGCGAAGAAATTGGCACAGAATATGCGAAAAACATCCCAATCCTCGCTTTGACAGCAAATGCGATTGTCGGGAATGAAGAAATGTTTTTAAACAGTGGTTTCCAAGCCTTCCTTTCCAAGCCGATCGATATCATGGCGATTGACGCGGAACTTCGTAAGTGGGTAAGAGATAAGAGTCGCGAAGAGGATATGTGGGGGGGCAGAAGATCGCAGGGGGAGCGAACGGCGGAAGAGCGACGCAATTTCCGGGAGCGTCGCCAAGGCTACGATCGTCGAAATGTTTCCAAAACCGAGACGTTAAAGCCGATGGGGGGTCTTTTTTCGAAACTTCGCGCGATCGGCATCGAAGCGGAACAGGGACTTGGTCGATTCAGCGGGAACGAAGAAGTATATCTGGAAATCCTTGCCGCCTATGCGAAATCGACACCGGAACTGCTTGAGAAAATACAGGCATGCGTGGATTTTGATCTGGAAAAATACGGCATCATCTTACATGGGATTAAGGGCAGTAGCCGCAACATCGGCGCGGAAATCATCAGCACAAAGGCCGAAGCACTCGAAAAGGCAGCGAAGGCCAAAAATAGTGCGTATATTGAGGCAAATGCAGAGCATTTTGCCAACGAACTGGCAGATTTCCTTGCGGCGATTCAACTTGTATTAGAAGCGATTCCCAATGCAAATCGTGAAAAACAGGTACGTGAGGCTCCCGATCCTGCCGTACTCGAACGGTTGAAAACAGCATGTGAGACGTTTAACATGACCGCCATAGACGAGGCGATGGAAGAGCTCGACCGATATGAGTATAACTCCGGTGCCGGGTTGGTCGCGTGGCTTGGCGAACAAGTCATCCTCATGGGATTCAACGAAATTGTCACGAGGTTGACAAACCCGACAGAATAGTTGTTCGAGCAATCCTCGCTACCTTATCCATGAGAAAATGTTTCGGGTGCGGCGCTGCCGTAGATTTCTTTGCGGAAGTCTGTGCCTCCAATCATGCCCACAGCATCTGCTCTGCAATGCTGACAGTGCCGGAAAACCGGTGTGAATTGTTCGGCTGCTTGCCTTGCCGCATCGATGGTCTCGCAGGTCGGCTCCGATAGGTTTGCGAAGCGGTGTTGCGGAATCAGCGGTATGATGTTATAGATGTCTGCGCCCGCTTT
>JAITTH010000013.1 GCA_031287295.1 Eubacteriales Family XIII. Incertae Sedis bacterium | reverse complement strand
ACCAAAATCGTAAAGGGACCGGATTTCCCAACAGGTGCCGTAATTCTGGGAAAGAAAGGTGCACGGGAAGCGTATCGAACAGGGCGTGGCAGCGTCTTGGTCCGCGCGAAGACCAACATTGAAGAAACAAAAAAGGGAAAGACGCAAATTATCATTACGGAAATCCCCTATCAGGTGAACAAAGCGGTCTTGCATGAAAAAATCGCAGAGCTCATCAAAGAGAAAAAAATTGAAGGAATCGCCGAAGTCCGTGATGAGTCGAGTCGTGAAGGCGTGCGGCTTGTTGTTGAACTCAAAAGAGACGCAAATCCGCAAATCATATTAAACCGTCTATACAAACAAACGCAGTTACAACAGAGCTACTCGATGATCATGATCGCGCTCGTCAATGGTCAGCCGAAGATTCTATCCTTAAAAGAAATTCTCTATCATTATTTGGAGCACCAACGCGACATCGTAACGCGCAGGACAAAATTCGATCTCAAAAAAGCAGAAGCACGCGCACATATTTTGGAAGGGCTCATGATTGCGCTCGACAACATTGACGAAGTGATTCAGCTGATTCGGGCAAGTTATGATAATGCGAAAGAAAAATTGATGGCGCGCTTCAATCTGTCCGAATTGCAGGCACAGGCAATTCTGGATATGCGTCTTGCCAGGTTGCAAGGGTTGGAACGCGAAAAATTGCAGAGCGAATTTGACGAGCTGAAAAAAATGGTTGCTTATTACAAGGAACTTCTTGCGGACGATGTAAAGCTCATGGGTGTCGTGAGGGAAGAACTGCTCGAGATTCAGAAAAAGTACGGAGACAAACGAAGAACAGAAATCAGCACAGCGACAGACGAAATCGAAGAGGAAGATTTGATTGAAGAAAGTCGCGTTGCCATTACATTGACCCACCTTGGGTACATCAAACGAATCGATGCGGATGTGTATCGAACACAGAAGCGCGGAGGGAGAGGAATTACGGGATTAACCACGCGAGATAATGATTTTGTACGCGATTTAATCATTACATCCACGCACGATTACGTGATGTTCTTTACAAACACCGGCAAGGTACATAAAATAAAAGCATACGAGATACCCGAGGCACAAAGAACCGCAAAAGGAACGCCTGCCATCAACCTTCTGAATCTCATGCAGAGGGAACGTATTACGGCAATTATGCCCATTCGTGAATTTACGGAGGAAAAATACCTTATCGCGGTTACGAAGAAGGGCATCATCAAAAAAACACCGCTTTCTCAGTATGACACGACTCGGAAAACAGGTCTTATCGCCATTGGACTAAAAGACGGTGATGAGATGATCGGCATTAAGCAGACAAGTGGAACAAACGTCGTCCTTATTGTTACGAAAAACGGGAAGAGCATCTGTTTCCGCGAAGATGATGTTCGGTCCATGGGTCGGATGGCCGGTGGGGTTCGTGCAATTCGCCTGGAAGACGACGATGAAGTCGTCGCGATGGATCTTGCAGAGAAGCATGAGCAGCTCCTCGTTGTTTCGAAAAATGGATATGGAAAACGAACGGCTGTCGAGGAATATAAGATTCAGGCGCGCGGCGGCAAGGGAATGCTCACCTATGATAAGGCGAAATTCAAAAAAACCGGGGAGCTGATTGGCGCTACCGTCATAGGGGAAGATGATGAATTATGCCTCATCAATTCAGACGGAATCATCATTCGGGTTAGTGCACAGGAGGTAAAATCACTCAGCAGAGCAACACAAGGTGTGAAAATTATGAAGGTTGGAAAGGAAGCGCAGATCATTGCGCTGGCGAAAGTAATTCCTGAAGCGGAAGAACCGGAAAAGGAATAACCGCAAAAGCGGAGAAGGGGTGCAAAATGTCGCTTTCACTCGTAGGAAACTTTGAAGAAGCAACAGGGAAATGGACGTATTCGCTTTCAGGTGAGGTGGATATCGCCAATGCTCATGATCTAAGAGAAGAACTTGAAAACGCCTACAGGAAGCAAGCTGCCGACATCGAAATTGACGCAAGCGGATTACGGTACATCGATAGTACCGGGCTGGGGACCATCATTGGTGTCCTCGGAGAGATGCGCGAAAACGGTCACCGGATTATGCTGAAAGACGTGCGCGACAACGTGAAAAAATTGCTAAAAATTACCAATCTCGATAAAGTTCTTTGCTGAGGAGAAAAAAATGTCTGACGTGATTAAACTCATTGTGCCGGGGAAGCCCGAATATGTTGGAACCGTGCGACTCACCGTTTCTTCTGTGGCAAATAAAGTTGGATTTGACATAGAGGCAATTGAAGATATCAAGGTGGCCGTTTCGGAAGCGTGTTCGAATATCATTTGTCATGGAGGTGCTTCCTCCGAAAAAAACAACGATTATTATGTAATCTGTACCATTTCAGAGGACAGTCTTGAGATTGTCGTTGAGGATGAAGGCGCCGGATTTCATTTAGAAAACTATACGGCTCCGGATATGGAAGCGCTTAACGAAGGAGGCATGGGTATCTTTATCATCCGAGCGCTAATGGATGAAGTGGTTGTGAATTCGGTCATTAATCAAGGGACCTGTATTCGCATGAAAAAGTACAAAAAGAGCGAAGCGTAGTATGGCACTCACCTCCGAACAAGAAAAAAAGGTACAGCAACTTTTTCAAGAATATGCAAAGAATCGGGACACGGAAACGCGAAACCGAATCGTTGAGTATTATTTATTTCTTGTTGACATCCTCGTGAAAAAATATCTGAACAAAGGTATCGATTACGAAGATCTCTATCAAGTCGGATCTTTGGCGCTTGTTTTTGCGGTTGAACGATTCGATTCAACGAAAGGTTTTGGTTTTTCAAGCTTTGCCACACCGACGATCATAGGCGAGATCAAACGATATTTCAGGGACAAAGGCTGGGCAGTGAAAGTGCCTCGACGCGTAAAGGAAATCGTGCTGGAACTGCAATCTACGAAAGAAGAGTTGACGCGAAGACAGGGACGACCGCCGACCATTCCGGAACTTGCCTCGGTGATGCAATGTTCAGAGGAGGAGATCCTCGAAGCAATGGAAAGCAGCCAGAGCTACAGTTCGTACTCGTTGAATCAAACCTTCGAAAACGAGGATGGTGATTCCACAGGGGATCAGAATAAATACGATCGTTTTACGAGCGTAAAGGAAGCCGGGTATGAGAGTTTTGAAAATGCAGAGTTTATACAAAACGTAACGAAACGTATGAGCGAGCGGGAGAAGAGGATTTTCTCTGCACGTTTGTTACAAGAAAAGACGCAAATTGAGGTGGCGGAGATGCTAGGCGTAAGCCAAATGATGATATCTCGCCTGGAAGGCGAAATCAAGAAAAAATTTAGAGCGGAATATTACAGATGTCAATGAAAAAAAGAGTATTTTCGGGTGTTCAACCCACAGGCAACATTCATATCGGAAATTATTTGGGAGCTTTGAAACAATTCGTTGAATTGCAAAACGAATACGAATGTGTTTATTGCATTGTCGATTTACACGCCATTACGCTGCCGAAAGACGCGGAAGATCTACACAAGCACATCTTAGACGTAGCAGCGCTATATTTGGCGGTGGGTTTAGACCCGAAAAAGTCGGTTATTTTTGTGCAGTCAGATGTGCCGGGCCATGCAGAGCTCGCGTGGGTCCTAATGTGCAACTCCTATACCGGAGAATTATCTCGCATGACGCAGTTCAAAGACAAAAGTCGCGGAAGCGAATCTGCGCCGACGGGTCTTTTTGCCTATCCGGTGTTGATGGCGGCGGACATCTTGCTTTACGATGCCGATATTGTTCCCGTGGGTAACGATCAAAAACAGCACATCGAACTGACGCGGGATATCGCGATTCGTGTGAACAACAAATACGGAGAGAATACCTTTGTCGTGCCGGACGGACGCTTCCTTAAGGAAGGTGCGCGCATTATGGCTCTGGACAATCCTTTGGTGAAAATGAGCAAAAGTGCCGAAAGTGATTTGAGCCGAATTTCGCTTTTGGACGACGAAGCAAAAATAAAAAAGTCGATCATGAAGGCTGAGACAGATAGCGATGGTACGATTCGTTATGACATGGAAAAAAAACCGGGCATCAGCAATCTGCTTAACATTTACAGTGTTTTTTCGGGAACGGCAATTGCGGATCTCGAAGCAGAATATACGGGAAAAGGATATGGGGCATTCAAAAAAGATCTCGTTGAAATTGTCGTCGGTGCCCTTTCTCCCATTCGCGAAAGATTTGAAGAAATTCGGTATTCGAAAGAACTGGAAGACATTTTGAAAGATGGCGCGGCGCGTGCAGATGTCATTGCAAAAGAGACCATGCGTCGCGTGAAGTCCCATTTTGGGTTAGGCATCTGCAAATGATGCGGGTTCGTTGAGCTTCGCCCCGGAGCCGGGGCGATTTTCTTCATATGGAAGGATGGCAAGAATGAAAGTAGATGAGGATCTGATCGAATATATCGGAACACTATCACGACTCAATTTTTCGACAGAAGAAATCGCTGCGAGAAAAAAAGACATGACAGAT
>JAITTH010000098.1 GCA_031287295.1 Eubacteriales Family XIII. Incertae Sedis bacterium | reverse complement strand
TCCTTTTGGTTCCGCGACTATGTCTATATGCGGTTGCTTCTTACCCTCACAAAGACAAAAAAAATCAATAGCAGGGTGTTATCTTCGAACCTTTGTTATTTTTGTCTGTTTTTATTGATGGGGCTATGGCATGGATTTACATGGTACTACATTGCCTATGGACTTTATCATGCATTGCTGATTTGTTTGACGGACGCTTGGCTTCGATTCAAAAAGAAGCATGGTGCAAAATTACCCAAAAATAAGGCTACAAAAGTTTTTAGTATAGGTTTAACCTTTCATGCAATTTGTTTCGGTTTTTTAATTTTTTCTGGCTTTTAAGCCGGAAACGTAGGAAGGAGTTTATCATGACCCAAAATGAAATGATGTTACAACTGGTAGACATTCTCGAGGAACTGACAGGCGTGGATGCCGTGCGAGAGAACCCGGATCTGCAGCTTTTTGAGAATGACTTGCTGGATTCTTTCGGTGTTGTTCAACTGATTGTTGAAATAGAAAGCCGACTTGGTATTGCTGTTCCGGTTTCTCTTTTTGACCGAGAGACATGGGGCACGCCTGCTGCCATTGCTGCAAGACTTGAAGAGATTCAAGAGGAGGGATAATCCGTGAAAACGCGCAAGGGGCTTTTTTATCAAGGTGGACCATTCCTCATTGCGATCCTCATCGTGGTGCTTGTATTTGTGTATCCGAATGGGAAGGCCTCTCTAAGTGCTCATGAGAAGGAACGCGTGGCTGTTTCAAGTCATACAAATGTACTCATCGGAAACTACATCAAAAATGCCACCATGGAAGACAAAATGTACATTCCCTATTTTGGCTCTTCCGAGCTGCGACGAATCGACGAATTCCATCCATCGGTGCTTGCTAAAAAATATGACCGTGATTATCGCCCCTTTTTATTCGGGAAGGCCGGAACGCAATCGCTCACCCATTATGGATTCCTTATTTCGATGAAAGATGAGCTTCGCGGGAAAAAGGCGATTTTTATCGTATCACCTCAGTGGTTTGTGCCGGGTGGTGTTCCCGAAGCCTATTTCAAGATGTATTTTTCGCCTCTACAGATGTACGACAACTTGATTGCGATGAAAAAACCGAATGATGGCGACCGATATTATGCGACGCGCTTGCTTCGTTATGGGTTTATCCAGCAGCAGTCCATACTTTGCGATATTCTGCGAGAGGTGGAAAAGGGCGTGGCACCGAAAGGTTTCCATAAACTGTACTGCCAGATACAATATGAGTTACTCATGCAAGAAGATCAAATTTATGGTCGGATTGGCATTCCACAACGCGACCTAAAGCAGTACACGAAGGGTTTGCCGGACGAATATTCATTAAGAAAACTGGATGAGCTTGCAAGGCGTATCGGTGAGGCGAGTTCGACAAATAATGATTTCCAGATCAAAAATTCGTTCTACAAAAAGCGTTTATCAATGGACATCAAGCGACTTCATAATGCACAAAAATCGTACGACTATACAAAGTCCTTGGAGTTTGGAGACTTCGAATTGGTGCTTTCAAAAATGGCAGAATTGGACATGGATGTCTTATTCATTCTCCCGCCGGTAAACGGTCTCTGGTCAGATTATACCGGATTTTCCCAGGACATGCTCCAGGAATGGGCGAAGAAAATCCGTTTTCAACTTGAAGATCAGGGCTTTACGAACATCCTCGATCTCACAACAAAATATCGCGAAGATTATTTTATGCAGGATACGATTCATCTCGGTTGGCGCGGTTGGGTTGCCATAGACGAGAGAAGCTTCCCCTTTCTGGAAAACAAAACTGAGACAACACGTCGTTATGAAATCAAAAAGAGTTATTTCGAAAAAGAATGGGCAAATCAGTAGTTTTCAGCACTATATGCACTACAATTTCGATGGTCCAAGGATCTCATGCCTTTGGACTCAAGTGATGATGAAATAGGCGAGGACGACAACACCCAATACGATTCGATACCAACCGAAGACCTTAAAATCGTGCTTATTGATGTAGCGCATCAGGAACTTGATGGCAAACAAGGATACGATAAAGGCAACCATCATGCCGATCAGCAAAATGAAAAATTCCGATACCGAGAAATGAAATCCAAATTTGATCAGCTTCAATCCACTGGCGGCGAACATGATTGGAATGGACATAAAGAAGGAAAACTCTGCGGCGACCCGCCTGGACGTTCCGAGCAAGATTGCGCCCAAAATAGTCGCGCCTGAGCGGGATGTGCCCGGTATGAGACTCAGAACCTGAAACATGCCAATCCCGAATGCTGTTGCATAAGATAGAGAAGAAAATCGGGTAATGCGCGGCGTTTTGCGTTTGTTCTTGTTTTCAACGACGATAAAGCAAACGCCGTAGACAATTAACATAAGGGAAACAACGACATAGTTGTAAAAATGTTTGTCTAACCAATCGTCAAGCAGGAAGCCCAATACACCCGCAGGAACGATGCCAACAACGACTTTGAACCAAATCGACATGGTGTCTCTTTTTTCTTTTGGAGATTTGTGTTGAGAAAACGGGTTCAACCTGCGGAAATAAAGCAACACGACTGCCAAAATCGCGCCGAGTTGAATGACAACCAGAAACATCTCTTTGAATTCTGCGGATACATTTAATTTGATGAACTCGTCAGCAAGGATCATGTGACCCGTACTGCTGATGGGCAACCATTCCGTAATGCCTTCTATAATGCCAAGTACAATTGCTTTCAGAAACTCGATGAAGATCATACTTTCTCCTTTTTGTCTTTAGCTTAAAGTATATCAGGAAATCCTGTCCGGCGATATACGAGGCGACAGAATAAAAACAGGCGATAGAATAAAAATAGAAGAGCCTCCCTTTCGCCTAGGCGTAAACTGGGAGGCGCAAACCGGAATTGTAAATGGAGATGAGGGAAGACACATCATCAAGTAGACGAGGATGGTTTTTTCCTTCTTTCTCCTGCAAACAATGCGTGTTCGATTGGCTTAATCGCCGGATAAAGAGCGGATGCTACGAGAACGCCCCCGACCCACTGAACAGAATTAAAGGGTATGGTTGCAATTGCCTGATTCAGATTAAAGAAAAGGGCTTCGAAGATCGCATAACCTGTGACCATGATTCCCCCACCGATGACTGATGCAACAACAAACCGCAGAAGACTTTTGTTCCGTGCGAGAAGAATTCCTGCAACCAGTCCCATGGTCCCTTTAATGATTGCTGTGGGAAGCGCGTAAAAAACGTAACCGCCAACAAGGTCGGAAAGTGCGGAGCCGAGTGCCGCCGCAAATGCGCCTGCCGGTCCCCCGAGGATGTACGCGCCGAGATAGATGGGCGCATCGCCAATGTTTAGA
Organism: Eubacteriales Family XIII. Incertae Sedis bacterium; assembly: GCA_031287295.1. Lineage (GTDB taxonomy): Bacteria > Bacillota > Clostridia > Peptostreptococcales > Anaerovoracaceae > JAISTV01. The sequence goes on along the minus strand of JAITTH010000098.1, from coordinate 2,463 downwards.
TATCCACCGGACGCAAAAGGCAGCGGAATCCGTATGAGATAGGTTACAACAAATATGATGGCAGCCATAAGGGCCGTTGTTGTGATGATCGGTATGCTGATTTTTTTTGTTTCACGATTCATAGGGTCTCCCTTGATTTTTTCGATCATTCTGTTAGCCTAATAGTATATCAAACTGGCATGTATACAATTGCCAGTTTGATATAGATTATACATACCAGATTTGAGGTTCTATGTTTACTGTTCTTTTTTCAGATCGCAAAGATCGACCGCTATACGAACAGCTCTATGCCTTTATCAAGCACGACATTGAAATTGGCGTGTTGAAAGCTGATGAAAAACTGCCGTCGCAACGCAAACTTGCGGCGCATTTGAACATCAGTAGGTTTACCGTGGAAAACGCGTATGCACAATTGATTTCGGAAGGGTATGTCGTTCCTGTTGAAAAACAAGGTTACTATGTGAGCACGATTGAGCCCATCGAACGAGGGAAAACGCCTATGGCGGCGGTTCCCATCAAATACATCGAAGACGAGGAAGAAAAAATAGCGGAGTCCATTGCTTTACCCTTCGACCTTCGCACCAATACCATCGGTACAGAGCATTTCCCCTATTCTGTGTGGAGCAGGCTGATGCGAACGAACATGCGCATCGATCCATCAAGATTGCTTTCTACGGTACATCCACAGGGTGATGAAGGGTTGCGCTCGGAAATTGCCATTCATTTATACAAATTCAGAGGTATGAATGTGGCAGCCGACCAGATTGTCATCGGAGCAGGAACGGAATACCTCATGGGGCTGATTACCGAAATATTGCCTGGTGCCTCGTTTGGCGTTGAGGATCCGGGATATCCGAAAATCCCTCGTATTCTTGAAAGCCGGAGGGCAAAGGTGTATCCGGTGCCTTTGGATAAAGAAGGGATGCGTGTCGATTCTTTGGCAAGGACCGATGCCGATGTTGCGGTGATTACGCCATCGCATCAGTTCCCCTTGGGCGTTGTCATGAGCATCGGCAGAAGGCAGGCACTCCTAAGATGGGCAAACGAGGCAAACGAGCGATATCTGATCGAAGATGATTACAACAGTGAATTTCACTTTGGACTGAAACCGATTCCGACACTCTACGACCTCGATCAGAACAGTAAGGTTGTCTATCTGAATTCCTTTGCAAACACGCTCGCCCCATCGCTGCGGATTGCCTATATGGTGCTACCACGGGAATTGCTGGAACGATACCGAAAGACGTTATACTTCTATTCCTGTACGGTTTCTGCCTTTGAACAACATACACTTAGGCTGTTTATGCAGGAAGGCTATTATGAACGCCACGTGAATCGAATGCGGAAGATATACAGAAATCGTCAGGCGGTACTGATAGAGGGTTTGTCGCCACTTGGGGGGCGTCTTCAGATCGATGGACAAAGTGCCGGACTTCACTTATTGTTACGCATCTCCGATATGTCTGAGGATGACCTTGTGACTGCCGCTGCAAACCACGGTGTTTCGGTTGTGCCGATTTCCGGTTTTTTTGTCGTTCCTGAAAATCGCGATACTCACACAGTCGTGGCAGGTTTTTCCGGTTGTCGAAGAGACATTCTGCGCCAAGCTGCTGCGGCATTATCGAAAGCATGGGGGTAACAAATATTTTCTCACAAACAGAGTCGCAGCATCTTCTTTTTGGTGTAAAATAATACTATACCAGTTAAACGAGTCTAACACAGTAACACCCGAAATTTACCACTTGAAACCGTTTTATTACTTTGTCACATGAGGCTAAAATAGTTTGTGCACTTGGAAAGTAGGAGGTATTTTCATGGAAAATAATTCGATGAATAACTCGAAAGAATCCTTGAAAAAAGAAGAAGTGGGATTGCATGGTGTTGGTCAGCGCCACAGCAACACAGATTCTAATGAAAGCACGTGGAAGTATGGACTTGCTTGGGAACGGTCGTATGAAATCGGAATCGAGAAAATCGACGACCAGCACAAGCAATTGTTCCGCCTAACGAGCGACCTTATCGAAGCTTTTCAGGAAGGGAGATCCGCAATCTTCCTTTCGGATGCATTAGAATTCCTTGCATCTTACACGGCACAGCATTTTGCAGACGAAGAAGCCCTGCAATTGTCGGTCGGGTATCCGGATTACAAAAATCATAAGAAAATGCACGACGATTTCGCTGCTTCTGTGTACACCCTCATCGCAGAGTTTAAGGCGGGAGAGACAGAAGGATTGCTTGAGAAAGTCCATTCTTTGGTTGCGCATTGGCTCATTAAGCACGTGAAAAACGTGGACTCGAAGATTTCTATGTATCTCTAGCAGGAAGTATCACCAACCATCTTTTCGAAAAGACCGGCGGAAAAATTGTGCGGTCGTCTTTTGTCGTCCATCATCAAAATAGGACGGAGAAATAAAAGTTGTAATTTTCAGAATAATACAAAAATTATCTTGTTTTCTTGTATTC
>JAITTH010000026.1 GCA_031287295.1 Eubacteriales Family XIII. Incertae Sedis bacterium | reverse complement strand
GAAGGACATGATATCATATCAGTCTGTGAGCCGCTCAGAAAGGGTTTTGAAAAGCGACGAAGATTTTGTTGCTTACCCTGATGGCGAGTTGGGTAGAGGAGGCACGTTTTTTATGTATGCAATTATTGAGTCCGGCGGAAAACAACAAAAGATAAAAGCCGGCGATGTCCTGAGAGTCGAGAAGCTGAATCTCGCGGTAGGTGAGAAGTTTACAATCGACAAGGTGTTGGTCGTAAACGACGGGAAAACAATGAATGTCGGAGCACCTTATGTGAGTGGTGCAGCTGTTCAGGCAACGGTTCTCTCCGTAGGGAAGAGCGATAAGGTCATTATCTTCAAGTTTAAGTCGAAAAAAGATTATCGCAAGAAGCAGGGACATAGACAACCCTATACCGAAATCGAAATCGAAGCAATTCAATTAGATGGCAAGACCATTGCGAAAAAAGATGCTCCGAAAAAGAAAAAAGCAACAAAGAAGGCAGATACAGCAGCGAAAGACGAAGCAGCTGCCGAAGATATAAAAGAAGAAGCGTCTGAAGCAGAAGTTGTCGAAGAGACACCTGCCGAGGAAGCGAAAGAAGAAGCTCCTGCGGAAGAGGTAAAAGAAGAAGCCGCTGAAGCAGTAGTTGTCGAAGAAGCTCCGGCAGAGGAAGCAAAAGACGAAGCACCTGCCGAAGATATCAAAGACGAAGAAAAAGAATCCGCTGCCGAAGAGAAAGCGGACGAATAGGAGGATAGGAAAATGGCCAGTAAAAAAGGCGTAGGTAGCTCCAAAAACGGTCGCGACAGCGAAGCCAAACGACTTGGTGTAAAGCGAGGCGACGGGCAATATGTAAGTGCCGGAAGCATTTTGGTTCGTCAACGCGGAACCAAATTTCATCCCGGAAACAATGTTGGCATCGGTGGTGACGATACGTTGTTTGCCAAGATCGACGGTGCGGTAAAATTCGAGCGCTATGACAAAAAGCGCAAACAAGTAAGCGTTTATGCGAAAGAGCAGACTGTCTAACGAACAGCTTACCAACAACTCTTTGCGTGCGAAGACTCGCAATAAAATGAGATGTCGCATTTGCGACATCTTTTTTGAAGATTGGATTCATTATGTTTGTAGATCACGCAGAAATTTTAATCAGTTCCGGAAAGGGCGGGGATGGTGCGGTAACGTTTCGCCGGGAGCCCTTTGTGCCGGAAGGCGGTCCTGATGGTGGGAATGGTGGTAAGGGCGGTGATGTGATTTTCATTGCCGACCGTAATTTGCGCACCCTTATGGATTTTAAATACAAACGCAATTATAAGGCGGACGACGGCGAAAACGGAAGCAAACGCAATCGCTACGGAAAAAAGGGGAACGATCTCATCGTGAAGGTCCCTGTCGGAACGGTTGTGTTAGACACAAAAAGTGGTCTTGTTATGGCAGATCTGGAGACGGACGGCAGCCAACTGATTGCGGCAATCGGTGGGAAAGGCGGTCTTGGAAACAGCAATTTCAAGAATTCCAGAAGGCAGGCACCGAACTTTGCAGAAGCCGGAGGCGCGGTTTCGGAGCGTGAGGTTACGCTTGAACTCAAGCTCATTGCGGATGTTGGACTCATAGGTTTCCCCAATGTGGGCAAATCGACTTTGCTCTCGGTTTCCAGCGCAGCGAAACCCAAAATTGCCGATTATCATTTTACGACCCTGGTTCCCAATCTTGGCGTCGTGAAATTAGCCGATTCGGATTTTGTCCTCGCCGATATTCCCGGTATTATAGAAGGTGCGGCACAGGGCGCGGGGCTCGGCTTCGACTTCCTCAAGCACATTGAGCGCACAAAGGTTGTGATTCATGTCGTCGATGCGGCGGGCAGCGAAGGCCGGTCGCCACTTGAAGATTATGGAACAATCAATCGCGAACTCGCAGATTATTCTCCGCGACTTGCAGAGAAGCCTCAGATTGTCGCCTTGAACAAGATGGATATTGTGGAGGAAGCAAACGATGCCTTGGACGCATTGAAAGCCGAACTCGACAAACAAGGAATTCCCTATTTCCCTGTCAGTGCTGCGACAAAGTCCGGTGTCATCGAGTTGCTCAATGCGGCAAGTGGTCTGCTGGATCGAATTCATCAGGAAGAAGCGGCATACGGTACCTCAAAAATACTCGAAAACCGCCTTGAAGTTACCCGGCCGGAAGATGAACCGGATTATCGAAAAATTAAAATCAAACACGAGGATGGTATTTTTCATCTTTCCGGGAAGCAGCTGAAAAAGATCTTCGATTCCACGAATTTCAACGATTATGGGTCGATGCGTTATCTGTACAATCACCTCGAGCGAACCGGGACGATTACCCGTATGAAAAATCTTGGGCTTGAAGAGGGCGATACCGTTTGCATGTATGGCTTTGAAATGGAATACACCGATGAATAAAAACCATGCCGCCGGCGTACCCATCCGTTCCTATCTGACGCAGGTCGAACGTCCGGGGCGCTATATCGGAAACGAAATCAATGCCATTCAAAAGGACTTCGCGGAGGTAGATGTTCGATTTTGTCTTGCCTTTCCCGACTTATATGAAATCGGCATGTCGTATACCGGGCTTCAAATTCTGTACGGGCTCCTGAACCAAATACCCTATGTGTTTTGTGAGCGTGCCTTTGCCCCGGCAGAAGATATGGAGACCTTACTGCGCACAAAGAATCTCCCTCTTTTCACCATCGATACCCATACTGATATCAAGGCGATGGATTTTTTGGGATTTACGCTCCAATATGAGCATTCCTATACGAACATCCTCAATATGATTGAATTGGCGGGCATTCCTTTGCTTTCAGCAGAACGTGCAAAAGAAGAGACCTATCCTTTGCTCATCGCCGGTGGTCCGTGCTGCTACAACCCGGAGCCGCTTGCAGACGTTTTCGATTTGTTTCTGATTGGGGACGCGGAAGATTCGCTGCCGCTTCTTATGGAAATCTATCGAAACCGGTCGATAAAATCAGGCGCGGCGTTAACCATCGAAGAGCGAGAGGCATTTTTACGCGAAGCAACCAAGCTTCCCGGAATTTATGTTCCCTCTTTTTATACCCCTGTCTACGAAGCGGGTGCCTTCCATCATTTCGAAAAGAAATACGACGATCTTCCGGATTCGATTGAAAAAGCGGTTGTTCGTGATCTGGATGCTGCCTTTTATCCCGAAAAACCGATTGTTCCGCTCATTGAAACGGTTCATGGACGCGCTGTTGCCGAAATTTTTCGCGGTTGCGGACGTGGCTGCCGTTTCTGTCAAGCCGGATTTGTCTACAGACCGGTACGGCGCAGGTCGAAAGATCGTATTCTTGAAATAATCGAAACGCAGCTTCAAAACACCGGCTACGATGAAGTCTCTCTGTTGTCTCTGTCCACAGGCGATTATCCGGACATCGAAGCGCTGGTTCTCGAACTCATGGAACGACTTCCGCGTGAAGACGTCTCCTTGTCGTTACCCTCTTTGCGCCTCGACAGTCTTTCGGAATCGGTATTGCGGCGCATCGGCGAGTACAAGAAATCCGGGCTAACCTTTGCGCCGGAAGCCGGAACGCAGCGCCTACGCGATGTCATTCATAAAAACATCACGGAAGAACACATCTTTCGTGGCGTGGAAAATGCCGTGGCAATCGGCTGGACACGTGTAAAATTCTATTTCATGATCGGTATGCCGACCGAAACGCAGGAAGACATCGACGGGATATTTGATTTGGCACAACGCGTTTCCGCACATATTGCCACCGTGCTGCGGGAGACGCGAGAGAAGGGCAAACGCAACTTTCATCTAACGGTAAGTGTGTCGAATTTTGTGCCGAAGCCGAATACGCCGTTTCAATGGGCACGCGGAAACACGGAAGAGGAATTAAAGGAAAAGAATTTTTATCTCAAAGACAAATTCAGAGCACTGAAAAACGTGCAGTTTCAGTTTCATGATACCCGCAGCAGTTTTGTGGAGATGATGCTTGCACGTGGGGATCGAAGAACCTTAGATGCCCTTCGGGCAGCGGTGCGTCGCGGATGCAAGTTTGATAGCTGGCGTGAATATTTCCATTATGACCGGTGGCTCGAAGCCTTCGAGGAAGCCGGAATTTCGGTTCACACAGAACCGTATCCGGATCCATCGGCGCCGCTTCCATGGGATATCATAAACGACGGAACCGAAAAGGATTTTTTGAGGAAGCAATGGGCTATGGCGACGGAGTGTGAAATTTGAAATACATCTTGCAATTTGAGAAAAAAGGATTGATGGCGTATATTTCCCATTTGGATTTGCAGCGTGTTTTTCTGCGCGTTTTGCGCATGACCGACCATCGTCCTGCGTACTCGCATGGTTTTAATCCGCATCCCAAGCTCAGCATTGCGCTTCCGCTTTCTCTCGGATTTACTTCGGATTGCGAATACCTCGAAGTGCAGTCCGAGAAACCGTGGTTGACCAAGGATAAGGACGGCGATTTCGTGCCGGTACTGAAAATACTCAACGCGCGACTGCCGAAGGGCATTGCCTTTACGGCGATTTATGAAAAGAACGCGGAACAAACGAAAACGCTTTCGGCACTTTGCATTGCGGCAGAATACGAAATGACAGTACCGAATGTTACCATACGGGAAGCAGATCTGGTTCAATACCTCTCACGGGAAGAAATTCTGGCCGAAAAAAGAATCAAGAAAACCGGGAAAATGGAGTTGCGCAACATCAGACCCTTGGTGTATGCATTTGCAGTGGAATCTTTACCGGATGGCTCCGGTGTGTTCCGCTGTAAGCTTGCTGCCGGTGCGCAAACCATAAGTCCATTGATTCTGCTAAGTGCCTTTTTTGCAGAATCGGGAATGCCTCTTGACGTGAGTGAAGTTTCTGTGAAGCGAACCAAAATAATTTTTCCCTAATTCGTGGAACCGTCTGTCACAAGACACTTTTTCACCCACTTTGTTCACATTTTCTCACACACAATAAATTATGCATGTTGACTTGACAGGCAAGTTCAACCGTGTATAATTGAGAAAGGGTGTTAGCACTCACCAAGAATGAGTGCTAACAGAGTGAATGGGTAGATCACATATGGAACTTACAGAAAGAAAATTAAAAATATTACAGGCCATCGTTTCGGATTTTATCCTTACGGCGGAACCCGTCGGGTCCAGAACCTTGTCGCGAAAATATGACATGGGCATCAGTCCGGCGACCATTCGCAATGAGATGGCAGACCTTGAAGAAATGGGGTTTTTAACCCACCCGCATACATCTGCGGGCAGAGTTCCTTCCGATAAGGCGTATCGGCTGTATGTGAATCGACTCATGGAAAAATACGAGCTGCAAGAGGACGATAAGGCAAAGATTCGCAAGGCGATAGAATCCAACATCACGGAACTTAAGAACACCATTCGCCATGCTTCGGAATTGCTCTCTGAGCTGACGAACCTCACATCCTTTGCGACGCTGGAAGACATGCATCGCTGTGAATTGTTCCTTGAAGGCATGACACGCATTTTTTCACATCCCGAATTCAACAGTGTAAACCGTGCACGTGATTTTCTGGAGATGGTTGATCGCAAAGACAACCTTACGGAAACCATCGCCAAGCGTGACGACGGCATCACGATAACCATTGGAGATGAGAATTCTCCCAACATCATGGGCGGTAGCAGTATTATCACGGCAACCTATCATATCGACGGAAACTTCGTTGGAAAATTAGGTGTAATCGGACCCACACGAATGCGGTACGGCGAAATCATGTCGGTTATCGACTACATGACGCAGAATTTAGATCGAGCCTACAAATTGACAAAAGGAGAGTAGAATGCGCGATAAAAAAGAAAAAAACAACCCGGAAGCCACCACCGAAGAGGTAGAAGACATTTTGCCCGATGCGGAAGGCGTGAAGGAAGAAGCGTCTGATGCAGCACCCGAAGATGTGCCCGAAGCAGGGCAGACCGCAGAGCCAACCGAAGAAGAAGCTTGGAAAGATCGATACATTCGCCTTCTTGCAGAGTTTGAAAACTACAAGAAGCGTACCGACAAAGAAAAGAGCTCGACCTATAGCAATGCCATTGGAAGTTTCGCAGGGGACCTTCTTGAAGTCGTGGACAACTTCGAACGTGCCGTGGTGCAGGATGTTTCAACAAAGGTTGACGAACGTTTTCTGGAAGGCATGCAGCTCATCTTGGATCAGCTTGCGGGCATTCTCAAGAAAAATGGCGTCGAGGAAATTGTTGCGGAGGGCGAGGAGTTTAACCCCAATCTTCACGACGCTCTCACCATGATTCCCGGGGGTGATGTAGAGAGTAATCACATTGTACAGGTGGTGCAAAAAGG
>JAITTH010000036.1 GCA_031287295.1 Eubacteriales Family XIII. Incertae Sedis bacterium | reverse complement strand
AATGATGTTTTCATCGTGTGGAGAGACAATGCCTTTCCCGATTTCAAGCAACTTTTCACGGTAGTCTTTAAAAGACTGTAGATATTTTGGTTTGTTCAGGAGAAAGAGTGGTTTTTCGTTGTCATGTGTATTCCATTCCAGAATATGACCCTTTTTTGAAAGGACAAAGACCATAGTGGATAGGTTTGAAAAGATGAACTCACGCGAGGTGGAAATGACATTTGCCGAACTTGCGAGGAAAAATGCGTAGAAACAACGATTTGCCGCAACAGCGAGGCAGAGCAAGTAGAGAAGGAGCATTTCCTGCACGCAGAAGAACAAGGCAACGACCAACGATGCGGTAATAATCACCAAAGAGAACGTAAGGGGCTTCGTGGATCGCCGCATATGGATCGGCATTTGGAAGTAGACATTGAAACCCAAAAGAAAGCCCTTTAAGACCATAAAAAACCAATAAATAATGGCAACAATTTGTGGAATAGAAATAGGATCAAAGAAGTAGAAATTCCAAATATCAATGGTTGCATCTAAGACGAAGTGCTGGTAAATGGCAATGCCCCATAGCATCACCGGCACAGAGAAATACAAGATGAGCGTTGACGAGGTGATGGGTTTCCAAGAAACCTGCGTCCATATATGCAAACAGAAGATGCCAGGAAGAGAAAGAAAGAGCAAATAGGCAAAAAGCGAGAGCAGTTCAGTCGCGCTACTCTCCTCAAATTGCGTACCAAAGAGTGCTGTGGCAGAAATGAATGTGATATAGAAGCAAAAGACAATGAAGACATTCGCCTCCAAAGCACGTTTCTTCTTGCCGTGTATCGCACGGACAAGGTAATAGAGTCCTACCAACAGGGTAAAGCAAGGGATGATCGTATTGATAATCGGATACTTGTTAAAAAAGTCTGTTAGTGCCTCCGAAAGTAGTGAGGGTATTTCTTCGAGTGGTACATTATCTAAGTCCATGGCTCCCTCCAATTATGAAGCAGTGTTTTACAATGATTATACTTTACTACCTTACTCAACATAAGTTGCTGCTAGTATTATAGTATAAAGGTAATGCTTGAAAATTTAAACAACACATTGTAAAAAATTACGTGAAGTGGGTAAATTTTAATAGAATATTTTGTCACATGAGGCTAACAAATTGTGTGGCAAACATGATAAAATATATGTGCAGATTTTAGAGCAAAAAAAACAAGAAGCAACAAATAAGAAGGAGAAAGAATAATGAGTAGAGAAGTCGTAATTGCAAGCGCAACCAGAACAGCTGTCGGTTCTTTTGGTGGAACGCTGAAAGATATCCCTGCTGCGAAGCTTGGAGGTTATGCCATCGCAGAAGCCATCAAACGAGCAGGCATTGATGCGGCAAGCATCGATGAGGTTATTTTTGGAAATGTTCTCCAGGGTGGTCTTGGACAAAACATTGCACGTCAGTCCTCAATTGCCGCGGGCATTCCAAACGAAGTTCCGGCAATGACCCTGAATAAAGTATGTGGAAGCGGACTTAGAACCATTAGTCTTGCGGCGCAGATCATTAAAGCAGGCGATGCGGACATTATCGTTGCCGGTGGTACAGAAAATATGAGCCAGGCGGGATATATCGTTCCGAAGATGCGTTGGGGCGCACGTATGGGCGAGGCAAAACTCATCGACATGATGGTTTATGATGGTTTGACGGACGTTTTCAATCAGTACCACATGGGTATTACCGCAGAAAATGTAGCAGAACAGTGGGGTCTGACAAGAGCAGAACTCGATGCGTTTGCCGCATCTTCACAGCAGAAAGCAGAAGCAGCCATCAAAGCCGGAAAATTCAAAGATGAGATCGTTCCGATTGAGATTCCCCAGAAGAAGGGTAACCCTGTCATATTTGATCAGGATGAATTCCCACGTCCGGGCGTAACAGCAGAAGGTCTTGCCGGGCTTAAGCCTGCTTTCAAGAAAGACGGCATTGTCACGGCAGCAAATTCTTCCGGTATTAACGACAGTGCCGCTGCCGTTATTGTCATGTCGAAAGAAAAGGCAGACGAGCTTGGCATTAAGCCTCTTGCAACCATCAAAGGTTACGGATCGGCAGGCGTAGATCCCACGATTATGGGTATCGGACCGGTACCGGCATCGAAAAAAGCACTTAAGATGGCCGGTATTGAGATTCAAGATATCGATCTCGTTGAAGCAAACGAAGCTTTTGCAGCACAGGCTGTTGCCGTAACAAAAGATCTCGGTCTTGATCCCGAAAAGACAAATGTTAACGGTGGTGCTATTTCCATCGGACATCCGATCGGCGCTTCGGGTTGCCGTATCTTTGTAACACTCCTGCACGAGATGCAGAAACGCGAGTCCAAGTACGGTCTTGCAACGCTGTGCATCGGCGGAGGGCAAGGTACATCGCTCATAGTTGAAAGGTAACGATAAAAAAGATAAAATAGCCTTGGCGAATGTGATAACGCAAGGCGTTCGGCGCAGGGCCGGACGCCTTGTTGTTGCTTATGACTCCGACAACGAAAATCCGAAAAGCAGGGAGGAGATACCATGGCTGGCGAAAAGGAAAACGACAACAATCTCGCGTCATTGGGTTTGACAGATGGCAATTTCATTCATGCGTTTATCGACGAAGACATTGCTGCGGGAAAATACGCAGGACAGCCTATTTTTACGCGATTCCCTCCGGAACCCAATGGCTATTTGCACATCGGGCACGCAAAGGCTATATGCCTGAACTTCACAACCGCAATAAAATATCACGGGAAATGCAATCTTCGCTACGACGATACAAATCCGATCAAAGAAGATACAGAATTTGTGAATTCCATTGAAGAAGATGTCAAATGGCTCGGCTTTAAATGGGACAACTTGTTATATGCATCCGACTATTTTGATGAGATGTTCGATTGTGCCATGCGCCTTATTCAAAAAGGAAAGGCGTATGTTGACGACCTTTCTGCAAGCGAGATCAAGGCGACGCGAGGAACCCTTACAAACCCGGGCACGGAAAGCCCGCACAGAGGGCGATCCATCGAAGAAAACGTGCGGCTATTTGAAGAGATGCGTGCAGGGAAATATGCGGACGGGGAAAAAGTGCTTCGCGCAAAAATCGATATGGCTTCCCCGAATATCAATATGCGAGATCCCGTGCTCTATCGAATCTCGCACAGTACACATCATAACACCGGCGATCAATGGTGCATCTATCCGATGTACGATTATGCGCACCCACTTGAAGATGCGATCGAACAGGTAACGCATTCCTTATGTACCTTGGAATTTGAAGACCACCGCCCTCTCTACAATTGGGTTCTTGAAGAACTGGAATGGAAGAATGCGCCGAGGCAGATTGAATTTGCGCGCTTAAACCTGTCGAACACCATCATGAGCAAGCGCTATCTCAAAGAACTCGTTGACGATGGAACCGTTGAAGGATGGGACGATCCGCGTATGCCAACCATCGCCGGATTGCGTCGCCGAGGCTATACCCCGGAGGCCATTCGCAAGTTCTGCGAAGATATTGGACTTTCGAAATCGAATTCTGCCGTAGAGATCGAATTTCTGGAACATTGTGTTCGTGACGATCTGAAGACGAAAGTCGTTACGCGCAATGTTGTTTTCGATCCGATTAAAGTCGTCATTACAAATTATCCGGAAGGGCAGACAGAAGATGCTGTGATGGAAAACAATCGAGAAGTGCCCGAGATGGGTGAACACAACGTTCCGTTTGGAAGGGAACTCTGGATTGATGGTGAAGACTTTATGGAAATTCCGGCTAAAAAATATTTCAGGCTATTTCCGGGGAATGAAGTGCGTTTTAAAGGTGCCTATTTTCTCACCTGTCAGGAAGTCCTAAAAGATAACGACGGAAAGATTGTCGAACTTCATTGCACTTATGATCCGGAGACACGTAGTGGCAGCGGATTCGAAGGGCGCAAGGTGAAAGGCACAATTCATTGGGTTGAGGCGCAGACAGCCGTGCCCATTACCGTCAGAGAATATGGATATCTTATGGTAAAAGATGAGAACGATCCGGATGGACGGGAGATTTTCAACCCCGATTCGCTTGTGACCAAACTGTGTTATGCGGAACCTGCAATTGCTCAGGCGCAGGCAGAGGAACGGTTTCAATTTTTCCGTCATGGTTATTACATTGCAGATGCAAAACTCACGACGGAGGATGAAAAGGTATTCAATCAGATTGTTGGTCTGAAATCGTCATGGAAAAAGTAAGGGAGAACGATGGATTATTATGCAGCGTCGCTTGAGGCGCATCGAAAAAATCAAGGGAAATTGGAAGTAAAAAGCAAAGTACAGGTTCAGAACAAAGACGATTTGTCTGTTGCCTATACGCCGGGCGTGGCGCAGCCGTGCATTGAAATCGAAAAGAACCCAGAGGAAGCCTATGCGCTTACGATGAAAGCAAATACAGTTGCCGTGGTCAGCGATGGTAGCGCGGTGCTAGGACTCGGCAACATTGGTGCCCTTGCCGCCCTTCCTGTCATGGAAGGAAAGTCGGTTCTCTTTAAGGAGTTCGCCGGAATTGACGCGTTTCCGATTTGCTTGGACACACAAGACACAGAAGAGATTATCGAAACCGTAAATCGCATTGCTCCTGTCTTTGGGGGGATCAATCTGGAAGATATTTCAGCGCCACGGTGCTTCGAAATTGAGCGGCGGCTCATCGAGATGCTGGATATTCCCGTGTTTCATGATGACCAACACGGAACTGCCGTGGTGGTGTGTGCTGCCGTAATCAATGCCTTCCGGCTCCTGAAAAAACCACTGGAAGAAGTTCGTGCGACAATTAACGGCGCAGGTGCCGCCGGAACGGCGGTCATGAAAATGCTTTTGGCGATCGGCATCAAAGACATCATTATTTGCGACAGTAAGGGGATCGTATCGAGTGCTCGAATCAACGATTTAAATGCAGAGAAAAAAGAATTGCTGCATGTTACGAACAAAGAAGATATTGCAGGTGGGCTTGCAGAAGCTGTTTTGGGGCGTGATTTGTTTATCGGCGTTTCCGGACCGAAGGTGCTTACGGAAGAGATGGTGTCTTCCATGGCGCAAAATTCGGTTGTGTTTGCCATGGCGAACCCGGAGCCGGAAATTCGTCCGGAGCTTGCTTTAAAGGCAGGAGCGAAAATCGTCGGAACCGGGCGTTCGGACTATCCAAATCAAATCAATAATGTGCTCGTTTTCCCCGGAATATTCAAAGGCGCGCTAAAGGCACGTGCGCAGCGCATTACGGAAAAAATGAAAGTTGCGGCGGCGTATGCTTTGGCAGACCTCGTCACGGACGAAAACCTCAGCGCAGAATATATCATCCCACTTGCCTTTGCGCCCGGCGTTGCCGATGCCGTGGCAAATGCTGTCGAAAAGGCATGGAAGAAATGACACAGTATCGAATCACCAAAGATACCATGGGAGAAGTTCGTGTTCCCATCCACGCAAAGTGGGGTGCGCAAACCCAACGCAGTTTCGAGAATTTTAACATCGGAACAGAAAAAATGCCGATAGAAGTCATTCGTGCATTTGCAATCCTTAAAAAAGCATCCGCAGAAACAAATGCGCAGCTCGGAGTCCTTTCACAAGATAGGGCAGAACGAATTTGTGTCGCGTGTGATGAGATTTTTGCAGGCAAACACGATGCAGAGTTTCCTCTTTCCGTTTGGCAGACCGGCAGCGGAACGCAGACCAACATGAACTTGAACGAAGTCATTGCGCAAGTTGCAAACGAAGCAGCTCCCGGAGCGTATCCCTTGCATCCCAACGATGATGTAAATCGCGGGCAGAGTTCTAACGATACCTTTCCTACGGCGATGCACATTGCTGTCGCCTGTGCACTTTCCGATTCACTGCTTTCAAGCATAAACGTTTTGAAAAAAACCTTCGAAGACCACGTTACAAAATATGCGGACATCGTGAAAATCGGACGAACGCATTTGATGGATGCCACACCACTTACGTTAGGACAGGAGATTTCTGCGTGGGCAGCTATGATGGAGAGGTCTGAAAAAGTTTTTTCAGGGATTCTGCGTGAAGGCGCATTGCTTGAGCTTGCTCTCGGTGGAACTGCTGTGGGTACAGGGCTAAACACACACAAAGACTTCGCAGAAGTGGTGGCGACAAAAATTGCGGAGCTTGCGAACATTCCATTCATTACAGCATCGAACAAGTTTGAATCCCTTACGAGCCGAAATGCACTTGTCCATTTGCACGGTGTACTGAAAGCCCTTGCGGCAGATCTCATGAAAATCGCCAATGATGTGCGGCTTTTGGCATCCGGACCACGTTGTGGCATTGGAGAGATTTTTATTCCCGAAAATGAGCCGGGCAGTTCCATCATGCCGGGAAAAGTAAATCCGACACAGTGCGAGGCGCTAACCATGGTTTGTGCGCAGGTAATGGGTAACGATGTCACCGTTGGCATTGCTGCGTCACAAGGGAATTTCCAGCTCAACGTGTACCTGCCCGTCCTCGTTTACAATGTTCTGCAATCCATTCGGTTGCTTTCCGATGCGATGACATCTTTCAATCAGCATTGTGCCGTGGGCATCAAGCCGAATGAAACCGTAATCCGAAAACATTTGGAAGAGAGTCTCATGTTGGTTACGGCACTCTCACCCGAAATCGGGTATGAAGCTGCAGCGGAAGTTGCAAAGAAAGCACACAGAGAAGGAACGACGTTAAAGGAAGCGGTCTTATCACTCGGGCTTTTGAAAGAAGAAGACTTCGACCGGTTGATGGATCCGCGTAAAATGGTGTAAAAATGGTATTTACAGAAGAAGCAATCAAACGACTTGACCAAGACAAGAAAATAAAGCTGAAGTACGTCCGAAAAGGAACTTGGGGAAACAATTCCCTCATGTACATTCCGCCGTTGCTTACCTTTTTTGGAATCGCATGGAGCGTATTTTCTGTTACGAATATTATAAACGGGGAAAGTCCTACCGTTTGGGTGGTGAACATTCTCTGCGCTGTTGTCTTGATTGCTGTTGCCTATCTGCTGTATCGGTTTATGCAGAAGTTGGTTGACAAGCGTAACGAAAAGAAAATCGAGAGTGTCCCCGTTTGTCTGGCGCGCATCACGATAGGAAACGAAGACTATCGTGTCTTTCACGCGTTCTTCACCACCGGACAGAAAAGGTACGACAGGGAGTGGCTCAATCAGCTTGCGGAAAAAATATGGAATTTAGAAGAAAGCGAACCGGATGAAGAGGTGCGAGAAACGGTTGCGCGTATTTTTACGCCGAAACTGCTTGCGGAAGAGTTTATCGATGCCCAACAGCTGCCTCTCTCGTTTACCGAAGGAGAGCCTGTGTGGCAAATTCTTCGTATTTACGGGAAGGAAGAATTGAGTAGCATTGAGGAAAATGGCGGATTTTTCCCGGTACTTTTCTTTAATCCGGCAGCGGTTGTTTCAATTGAAGAGTCTGATATTCAATAAAATCGCAGTTTGTCACATGAGGCATGGTATAATGGTAAAAAAACATGGTGGTTTTGCAGGCGGAGTCGGGTCCTGCGCAATGGAATCCTGTGAACCTTGTCAGGTCTGGAAGGAAGCAGCAATAAGCGGGGCGTTTCATGTGCCGCAGATCAGCCGGATTCTGCCTGCACAGCCACCATCTTTCATTGGTTTGAGAAGAGAGTATTTTGACGAATAACAACTATATCGCAATATATCGAAGATTTCGACCGGAGGTTTTCGACGAAGTACTCGGGCAGGAACACGTAACGCGCGTTCTTCAGACGCAAATTCGTGAAAACAGTCTGGCGCACGCCTATCTGTTCAGTGGAACACGCGGTACGGGGAAGACAACCATCGCAAGATTGCTTGCCAAAGGTGTCAATTGTCTCGCCGGAGGAAACGATTCCAAACCTGCTTCAGACGTTTTGCGTCCTTGCGGAGTCTGCGAAAACTGTAAGGCGATAAAAAACGGCGTCTTTGTTGACGTTGTAGAAATTGATGCGGCATCGAACAATAGCGTAGAGGATGTGCGAGAGCTTCGAGATAGCGTGATGTACCCTCCTGTTTCCGGGAGAAAAAAAGTATTCATCATTGACGAAGTGCATATGTTTTCGAAGAGTGCCTTCAATGCGCTTCTCAAAACTCTTGAGGAGCCACCGCCACACGTAATGTTTATTCTTGCAACCACCGAGCTGGGCAAACTGCCCGCAACCATCCTTTCCCGCTGTTTGCGTTTTGATTTTAAACGTGTGTCTACGCAGGAAATCATGCGTGGCATGAAAATGGTGGTCAAAGAATTAGGACTCACGATGGATGATGATGCGGCGGCGTTGCTTGCGGCAAATGCCGATGGATCCGTTCGTGATGGGTTTAGCCTTCTCGAACAATGCGTATCTTCAAACGAAAAACATATCTCACGCAATCTTCTTCTGGAGCTGCTGGGCAGTCCCTCAGATGAACAGCTCGCATTGCTGACGCAAGCGGCGTTTGAAAAAAAGACGACAGATGCCTTGGTCCTCCTATCGGAGATTCTTGCGGCGGGAAAAGATGAGCAGCGTGTAATTTCCGAATGGATTACGTATTTCCACGCGATGCTTCTCATTAAGTTTGTGAAGAGACCGGAGCGAATCATCAATCGTTCCATTGAAAACATCGAGCAGATGCGAAAACAGGCAGAGGCAATCGCCCCCGCTTTTATCAACGAAAATATCTATCGATTGTCGCAGCTTTTAAACGATGCGCGATGGTCATCGCATACACGTATTTTATTGGAAATGGCAGTAATAGAAATGAGTGAAAGAGGTTTAAACACATGGGAAAAGGAATGAAAGCAGGCAAAAAAAAGAGCCCCAATCCGGGGATGAAAAAATCCGGCGGCATGCAGCAGCAACAGCTCATGCAGATTCAGGCGATGCAGGAGAGAATGGCGGAAGTCCAAGAAGAGATTGATCAAAAAGAAGTTGAGACAACTGCCGGTGGTGGCGCAGTCGCCGTTAAAGTCAACGGCAAGAAAGAGCTCGTTTCGCTCAAGATCGATCCTGAAGTTATGGATCCTGCCGATCCGGAGATGCTCCAAGATCTGATCATCGTAGCCGTCAACGAAGGATTTCGACAAATGGAAGAGATTTCACAGGCGGAAATGGAGAAGGTTACAGGCGGCCTAAATCTCCCGATCTAACATCATGAGTAAATATCCCAGACCTCTCGATCGGCTGATTACGGAACTTGCGAAGCTCCCGGGAATCGGACAAAAGACAGCGCAGCGACTCGCTTTTCATATTTTGAGTATGAATGGCGAATCTGCGATGGACCTTGCAAAATCGATTGTGGATGCGAAACAACAGTTACGTTATTGTTCGGTTTGCGGGAATCTTACGGAAGAAGATCCGTGTGAAATTTGCAGCGATTCAACAAGAGACCGTTCCTGTGTATGTGTCGTGGAATCGCCTCGCGATGTGGCAGCGATTGAGCGGATGCGTGAATACAAAGGTTTGTATCATGTGCTCCATGGCGTTATATCGCCAATAGACGGAGTCGGACCAAATGATATTAACATGAAGCAGCTTATCGTTCGGCTTCGCGAAAGTGAAGAAATAAAAGAGGTCATTCTTGCAACAAATCCGAACATCGAGGGAGAGGCAACCGCAATGTATGCGGCAAAACTCATCAAACCGTCCGGCATTCGGGTTTCTCGCATCGCCCATGGTGTTCCAATCGGTGGTGATCTCGATTATACGGACGACGTTACGTTGTCCATCGCCATGGAGAGTAGGAGGGAGATTCCCTAAGACCCTATTAAAGTGTGGTATAATGTTTTTTAATTCGAATGACGATTCGGATGCGATTTTACGCAAAGGGAGCGACATATGAAGTGTCTTATCATTAGTGGAAGTCCCAGTTCGAATTACCGATTTGGGGATCGGGAAACCGGGAGTTTCACGGGAAAACTCACAGAGCATGCAGCAAGTGTTATGAATCTCATGGGCGAGATGGAGTATGCCGAACTACGTCTTGCCGATGTGCAAAGACCTCCTTGCACCGGATGCTATAAGTGTTTTAATTTTGGGGAAAATTTCTGTCCTCATGCCAAACAAATTCAGCCGATTGCAGCACTCATGCGGGAGACGGATTGTTTTATTCTGACCAGCCCTGTCTATGCGATGAATGTCACCGGAACCATGAAGAATTTTTTGGATCATCTTGCTTATTTTTATAATCGACCGGAATTTTTCGGAAAAAAGGC
>JAITTH010000004.1 GCA_031287295.1 Eubacteriales Family XIII. Incertae Sedis bacterium | reverse complement strand
TCGATGATGCCTTCACTCTGCTATAATCTAAGCGAAAGGGAATGCGGATTATGAAAGATTCTTACGGAAGAACCATCGATTACCTACGTTTTTCAGTCACAGATTTGTGCAACCTGCACTGTCTTTATTGTATGCCCAAAAATGGGGTGAAGAAAAAACGACATGAAGACATTCTACGCATCGAAGAAATCGAAACCATCGCTCGTGCCGCAGCCTCTCTTGGCATCTCCAAGATTCGAATAACCGGGGGCGAACCGCTCGTACGCAAAGGCATCGAAGAGATTGTCCGTCGCGTATCTGCCCTTCCCGGCATTCAAGAGGTCTGCCTCACAACCAATGGTCATTTTCTGCAAGAAAAGGCAGAAGCGCTCGCGGAAGCAGGACTCTCTCGCGTAAACATAAGCCTAGATGCGCTGGATGCATCCGTATACGCGAAAATTACAGGTGGAGGCGATCTTTTCAAAGCCCTTTCCGGAATTGAAGCTGCCATCCAAGCCGGTCTCACCCCGATCAAAATCAATTGTGTTTTGATGAAAGGCGTCAATGAAGGCGAAATCGAACGATTGGCAGGTCTTTCCGAACACGCAGAGGTTGAAGTTCGTTTTCTTGAGCTGATGCCGATCGCCACAACCTCCACATGGTCACAGGATCATTTTCTGACTGCAAATGAGGCTATTTCGAAAGTTCCCGGAAACAGAGCTTCTATTGATACGATTGAACCAATCAGCCATTCATTCTGCTCTCAATGCAACCGGATACGCGTCACGGCAGATGGTTGGTTGCGTCCTTGCCTGCATTCGGAAACTGAAATTTTGCTGAGGGGACTCTCCTACGACAAGCTGCTTGAAGCACTCAAAATGGGCATCCGGCTAAAACCCCAAAAGCATCTTTTGAATCGCGCCCTGCCCCTCATCCATACACAGGATTCCCGACCGATGTATGCAATCGGCGGCTGATCAGAAAAAGAGGAAACGATGAACGAAATCACCCATTTTAACGAAGATGGACGCGCCCATATGGTAGACGTGACAGAAAAAGAAAAAACGAAGCGGAAGGCAATCGCCGGCGCCGATGTTTATTTAAATGCCAAAACGTTACAAAAAATCACCGACAAAAACGTAAGCAAAGGCGATGTCTTCGCCGTTGCGGAAATTGCCGGCATTATGGCAGCAAAACGTACCGCTGAAATGATTCCACTTTGCCATCCCGTCTTTCTGAGCGGGGCAAGTATTACATTTACGCCTGTCAAGGAATGCGGATGCATCAAAATTGAGGCCATGGTTTCTTGTACAGGCGAAACCGGTGTCGAAATGGAAGCCCTCACTGCTGTTTCTATGGCTGCGCTTACGATTTACGATATGTGTAAGTCCATTCAGAGAGATATTACCATTTCCAATGTCCGGCTTTTGCACAAAAGTGGAGGAAAATCCGGAATCTATCAAGCCCCCCTTGACCCGGTGGAGGTATAAGATGCCGACAATTTTGGCGGTATGCACCAGCAAAAAGAAAGGCGAGCGAAAATCACCGATGCCACACGTCGCCCTGTCCATAGAACACGGCATTCACGGCGATGTGCACGGTGAAGACAAAATGCGCCAAATCAGTCTCCTTGCAAACGAAAGCGTCGAAAAACTGCGCACGAAAATACCGGATCTAAAACCCGGAGACTTTGCAGAGAACATGCTCACTTCCGGCATACAGTTGAACACTCTGCCCATCGGAACACGCCTTAAAATCGGACATGAAAACGCCGTAATCCTTGAAGTGACGAAGATTGGCAAGGAATGCAAAGAAGGATGTGAAATCAGACAATTGACGGGAGACTGTGTTATGCCGCGAGAAGGAATCTTTGCCAAGGTAATTCAAGAAGGCATCGTCAAACCCGGAGACTCGATTGAACAATTGCCCCAAAAGAATAGAGAACCCTATTCCGCAGCAATCCTCACCATCAGCGACAGGAGCTCTCGTGGTCAGCGCGAAGATCTCGGAGGTCCACTGATTCTAAAAATGCTAACAGAAGCGGGGTATTTTGTGTCACAAACAGCAGTGGTTCCGGACGAACGAGAACAGATCGTTTCCAAACTGATTGCCTATGCGGATGCGGAAACCGCGCTCATCATCACAACCGGTGGCACAGGATTTTCTCCAAGAGACATCACCCCCGAAGCGACGCTGGAAGTCTGTGAACGACTGGTTCCCGGAATTCCGGAAGCGATGCGCGCCGAGGGACGAAAACATACGGAGCGAGCGATGCTTTCACGCCAAATCGCGGGCATTCGTGGCAGAAGTCTCATCATCAATCTTCCGGGAAGTCCCAAAGCCATTCAAGAAGGACTTGCAGCGGTTCTTCCAAGCCTGCGTCACGGTCTCGATATCCTTCGTGAAACCGCATCCGATTGCGCAGAATCAAAAGGTAACGCGGAATGAAAATCGTAAAGACAAAAGATGCGGTCGGTCTCACACTCTGTCACGATATCACAGAGATTATCCCCGGTGTATGCAAAGACGCGCGATTTCGTCGGGGGCACATGGTTTGTAAAGAGGATATTCCCACCTTGCTCGCAATCGGAAAGGAACATCTTTATGTGTGGGAAGCTTCCGATGAGCAGACTGTTCACGAAGACGATGCCGCCGGCTATCTCGCCGAATTCACATGTGGAAAGGATGCGGGCATTGATGTTTCGGATGTAAATCAAGGTAAGATTGAACTGAAAGCAAACGTGCACGGCATCTTCCAAAGCGATACAGACCGACTGTTTCAACTCAATCGTATCCCTTATGTTTCGATTGCGGCACGAAGAGGCAATTCATCGGTTCGCCCCGGCGATTTGCTTGCCACCATGCGCGTCATCCCACTCACCGTCCCGAAAGAAACCATTTCTACCGTCGCAGCGGTGGCAGCTGTTGCCTCGGAAAATATCTTTCGAATTCGTCCTTACTGCTCAAAAAAAATTGCCGTCATAACAACAGGAAATGAAGTTTACACCGGGAAAATCGTTGACGGTATGCTTCCGGCGCTAAACCGCGTATTGTCGCCCTTCGACACAGAAACGATTGGGCAGACAGTCCTTCCGGACGATCCTGAACAAATTACGAGTGCAATTCTGCAATTTGCGAAAAAAGGAGCGGAGGTCATCTTTGTTGCCGGTGGCATGAGCGTGGATCCGGATGACCAAACGCCACGTGCCATCAAAGATACCGGCGCATCGATCATTACCTATGGAATGCCTGTCAATCCGGGAAGTATGTATATGCTCGCCTATCTGGATGTTGAAGGTCGAGAGATCACGATACTTGGAGTTCCGGGGGGTATTCTGCATTCGAAAAGAAGCGCGATTGATATCTTATTACCCCGCATTTTTGCAAATATCCGTTTGTGCAAAGAAGATCTTGTTCGCATGTCGAACGGCGGTCTTTGTTTTTCTTGTGTGAATTGCATCTTTCCCGATTGCGGTTTCGGGGCATCCTGATTTCATTCCATTGCGTTTTCAAGGGAAGGCATATAGACCTATCGTCTATCAAATTATCGGAAGTAAAAAGTATACAGAAAGAAGGCCAAAATGAAGAAAAGAAACAAAAGATGGTTATCATCCCTACTATGCGCCTCACTTATCGTAACGCTTATTTTTGCCGGATGTACAAAGAAGGAAGCGCCTGCGACTCAAGCGGAAAACAGTGAGACGCCAATCGTTGCCGGAGAGGTGATGATTGCAGCTGCTGCAAGTCTGCAAAACGCATTTGAAGATACACTCATTCCCGAATTCAACAAAATCTATCCGGACGTGAAGATTGTCGGCACCTTCGACAGCAGCGGGAAGCTGCAAGAGCAGATTGAGGCAGGTCTCGATGCGGATATTTTCTTCTCTGCGGCAACCAAACAAATGGATGCGCTCGTAGAAAAAGCGTTTGTAAACAGTGCCGATGTTACGAGTCTCTTGGAAAATGAAGTTGTCTTGATCACGCGCAAAGGAAGCGAAACACCCGTAACCGGATTCGAAAATATGACGGAAGCTTCTCAGCTTGCCATCGGAGATCCGGCAAGTGTTCCTGCCGGACAGTACGCGCAGGAAATTCTGCAATCTTTGGGTCTCTGGGATTCGGTTTCTGCAAAGGCAAGCCTTGGAACCAATGTAACGGAAGTGCTGAATTGGGTTTCCGAAGGGAGTGCCGATGTTGGCATTGTCTACGCTACAGATGCCGCGAGCATTTCAGACAAAGTAGAGATTATAGCAAAAGCACCCGCCGGAAGTCTGAAGACCCCCGTTGTATACCCCATTGCAAAGCTGAAAAACAGTTCTCCGGATCGTACTGCTGCCGTAGATGCGTTTCTCGAATACCTAAAAAGTCCCGATGCCGCTCAAGTTTTTGAACAATACGGTTTTAAACCTCTATGAGCCTTTCACCGGTTTTCATTTCTTTAAAAACAGCAACCTGTGCCATCGCGATTACCTTTGTGCTTGGCACGTGGTTGGCTTATGTCATTTTTAAGATGAAAAATACAACGCTCAAGGCACTTTTTGATGCGCTTCTAACGCTCCCGCTCGTCTTGCCACCCACCGTCGCCGGATTCTTCTTGCTCTACATTTTTGGCGTTTATCGACCTGTGGGCGCCTTTCTTGCAGAAATCGGCATGAAACTTGTGTTTTCGTGGCCTGCTACAGTGCTTGCTGCCGTGGTCATATCTCTGCCACTCATGTATCGATCGGCAAAAGCAGCCTTTCTGCAAGTAGATTCAGTCTATCTGAACGCAGCACGCACCCTTGGCATGCGTGAAGTAAAAATTGCTTTTCGCGTGCTCATTCCCTTAGCGCGTCCGGGTCTTGCGTCCGGAGGTATTCTTTCTTTCACACGCGGACTCGGGGAATTCGGGGCAACGGCAATGATTGCGGGAAACATCTTATCGCAGACACGAACCATGCCACTCGCGATTTACTCTGCTGTTTCCGGAGGAAATGCA
>JAITTH010000164.1 GCA_031287295.1 Eubacteriales Family XIII. Incertae Sedis bacterium | reverse complement strand
CGCGACCGATTGCAATTATTGACGAGCAAAATATACGATTGAAAGACCTCAAAGAAGATGCGGAGCTTGCCTCCGCGACCAAGAGCAATTTCCTGGCAAACATGAGTCACGAGATGCGCACACCACTGAATGCGATCATCGGATTTTCCGAACTTCAACTTGGTGAATCAACTCTTGAGGAAAGCGTCCGAGAGAATCTCATAAAGATTAGCAATAGTGGGCATCTACTCTTAAGCATCATCAATGATCTGCTGGATATTTCCAAGATTGAATCCGGCAAGTTTGAGTTGGTGAATATGGGATATGATGTCCCGAGCTTTGTGAACGATACGGTCAGTTTAAACATTATGCGCCGTGGGAGTAAACCGATTGAGTTTAAACTGAGCATCAATCCGGAGATTCCTTCCCGGCTTTTGGGTGACGAAATGCGGGTAAAGCAAATTTTTAACAATTTGCTTTCCAATGCGTTTAAGTATACAAAAAGAGGAGAAATTGAGTGGATTCTGGATTTTGAAGAGGACGGCGACGACCTGTGGCTTGTTTCAACTGTGCACGATACAGGCATCGGCATCCGCGAAGACGACCTCAAAAAACTCTTCAGCGTGTATAGTCAGTTAGACATGACGAGCAACCGAAGTATTGAAGGAACAGGGCTTGGGCTTTCTATTTTAAAGCACTTGACAGAGCAGATGGGAGGCAGTGTGGATGTGGAGAGTACGTATGGTAAAGGCAGTTCGTTCCGTGTGCGACTTCTACAGAAACGAGATAGCAATATTCCCATCGGCCCGGAGACGGTGAAGACGTTGAGTATGTTTCATTATGTCGATAATAAGCGCGATACAAGCGCAGCCCTTTTCCGCATTAGCCTTCCCAATGCGCATGTGTTAATTGTGGACGATGTGAAAACCAATCTCGATGTTGCAAAAGGGATGCTGAAGCCTT
The DNA here is from genome assembly GCA_031287295.1 of Eubacteriales Family XIII. Incertae Sedis bacterium. Lineage (GTDB taxonomy): Bacteria > Bacillota > Clostridia > Peptostreptococcales > Anaerovoracaceae > JAISTV01. Next base: position 14,149 of record JAITTH010000164.1, on the reverse strand, counting down.
ATAGCATGAAGGTGGAGTGCGTTTCCAGTGGGAGCGAAGCCATCGATCTGATTCGAAACGGTGAACAGTATGATCTTATTTTTATGGATCACATGATGCCCGGAATGGATGGTGTTGAAGCTGTACACATTATACGCGAAGAAATCGACACGGATTATGCGCGGAATGTCCCCATTGTTGCGCTTACCGCGAATGCCGTTTCCGGTAGCGAACAAATGTTCCTCGAGAATGGATTTCAGGCGTTCCTCAGCAAGCCTGTCGATATCATTAAAATGGATGCAATCATACGAAAGTGGATTCCGCATCGCAGAGGCATGGGTGGCGATGTTTTGCAAACACCCAAATCGAACATCGATCTTAGCCATTATGAAATTGAAGGCGTAGACATCCATGCAGGGCTTGGTCGCTTTGATGGCGACGTGGAAGTTTATATCGATGTGCTGCAATCCTTTTCTCGCTATACCAAAGAAATCCTTGAAAGTCTTCGTGAAGCGTATGCGAAGGAAGATTGGAAAACGTATGCGATTCTCGCGCATGGCATAAAAGGAAGCAGCCGTGGAATTGTTGCAGAAGATCTTGGGAATTGTGCCGAGGCACTTGAAGATGCCGCAAAAGAAAACAACATAGACTATGTCAAACAACAGGAGGAAGACTTCCTCCTTCAAATCGAAAGCTTGCTCGAAAAAATTGACGTCGTCCTAAAGGATATAAAAAAAATGGAAGAGAAACCGATGCGTCCTGCTCCGGATGTTTCCCTGTTGGAAAAACTGAACACGGCGGCGAAACAGTTTGCTATGGACGATGTAGATGACCTTATTACAGCATTGGAACAGTATACCTATGAAAAAGACGAAGCGCTGATTTTATGGCTTCGGGAAAGATCGGATATGGCAGATTTTGAGGCGATTGCTGCCTGTCTTACGGATAAAATTAAGGGATAGGAGAAAATGTATGGAGATGACAAAATACAAAGTAATCATTGTGGATGATAACGAGGCCAACCTGAAAATTGCTCGAAGTATGCTGAAAGAGTATTACGAGGTTTACCCGGCGTCATCCGGAGCCCGGCTCTTCGAGCTCATGGAAAGGATTCTTCCGGATTTGATTCTCCTCGATATCGAAATGCCCGGAATGGATGGTTATGATGTGATCAAAAAGCTGAAAAGCGAAAGCAGTTTCAAGACGATTCCTGTAATATTCCTCACGGCGAAAACAGACCAGGACAGTGAAATTGAGGGGCTTGGGCTTGGTGCTATTGATTATATCTTAAAACCGTTTAGCGCACCGCTGCTTCGTCGGCGCATCGAAAATCACATTTTGATTGCTGAGCAACGGAAAGAAATACAGTCGCACAACGATTATTTAAAAATGGAAGTGGATCGAAAGTCTTTTCAAGTGGAAGCATTGCAAAATACGATGCTCATGGCTGTAACCGAAATGGTGGAATTCCGCGATGGAAATACCGGTGGTCATATTGACCGTACACAGCGCTACCTGAAGGTACTCCTGGAAGAAATTATGAAAGAAGGCATCTACGCAGACATCACGAAAGACTGGGATGTGAATTTGATCGTCGCTTCTTCTCCGCTGCACGATGTTGGGAAAATTGCGATTGCGGATGCCATTCTCAACAAGCCCGGGAAATTGACGGAAGAGGAATTCGAAGTGATGAAGAAGCACGTGGATTATGGCGTAGAAGCCATTTCACGCATTGAAAAATATTCGAACGATTATCAGTTTCTTCATTTTTCAAAGACGATTGCCGCAACGCATCATGAGAAATGGAATGGAACAGGCTATCCAAGCGGGCTTGCAGGAGATGAGATCCCACTCGAAGGCAGGCTGATGGCCATTGCAGATGTATACGACGCGCTTATTTCCGTGCGACCTTACAAAAAGCCTTTGACGACAGAGGTTGCAGAGTCTATCATCAACGATGGACGGGGTACGCATTTCGATCCTGTTTTGGTGGACGTTTTTAATAATGTTGCCGATAAGTTTGCTGAAATTGCAGATAGCATTGACTGGGGTAAGGTGGAATAGCGTTTCATTTCAAACTTATTGCCATCTTATGGGTGAACCGGAAAGGTCAGCATGGAAGAAAATCCAACACAGAATTTCGACACTTTTGAAGTGTTCGGTCGCAGTTACGATTTGCCGTTGTTGCAAAGTGGAGGCGCCCTAACAAAGGAAAAAATCTTGATGGAGTCAACGGTTTTGTTTGCGACCCAAGGTTATGCATCGATTTCCATTCGAGATATTGCGGACAAAGTGTATGTTACACCGGGCGCTCTCTATAATCACTTTCGAAGCAAAGAGGAATTGTTCGATGCAATCTTAACCCATTCATGCGATCTCTACATGATCTATTTTAAGCACATGGAAGAAGATCTTCTGACGGCCCGGTGTTTTGAGGATGTTCTCGATATTCTGTTTGCGGAAGCGCTTGAGATGCGTAATACGTATACAAATTACGCCTTTAGTCTGATTATCGTGGAGCAACTTCGAGACAAACGTGCCGGAGAAATCTATAATGAGGTCTTTCTGGGTTACGGTGCGGCCTTCATTGAAAAATGGTTCAACATTAGTATAGAAAACGCTTGGGCAAAATCGTTTTCGGTCATGACTGAGGCACGTTCTATTTTGCAGACCGTGATGTTTTTCATCATGGATGTTGTATCGAAAAGTCGTGGCAATGAATCCAAGTTTGATTATCGCGAGATGCTATTGGATATTAAAGTACGACTGCTCGACAGTTATTGCATCTCTTCAAAATCATCCAACAAGAAGGACGGTAGGGTTGTTTAGAATTTGTGAACTGTAAAGGAAAAGTGCATCGGCATTTTCTGTCAATGTAATTACCTGACTTATCATACGCAGATCGATGTAACGCAGGTCAATGCAAACAATCTTTTTATAACTTCCGGATGCGGCAAGTAGCGGGGCGATGGAGGATCCGAAAGAATCGCGGAAGAAGTAAAGTGTGCGATCGGATGTCGTTTGGGTGTTTTCTAAGAAGATGAGAGGCTGCGAACCGCTAAGAAAGAAATCGTAGGCATCCATGTCTTCTGTGAGTGCCTTTTCCTTGTAAAGAACACCGGTTGTCATTTCTTGCGTATGGACGTCTAAATACGATACTCGAATGTTGTTTGCCGGGATGTAACGCAGGGTATCCGGTTTCATATTCAGGGCAAGCTGCCCGGGATATACGCCAGTAAAGTCTCCGGCAGTTTGAGGCGATGGACTCCCGGTTTCTGATGTTGAATGCTCCATGTTAAGCTTATACGAAGTGCCTAGCAGCTGCTGAGCAACATCAAGGATTTGCGATTGATCCCAATGGAGATCGGTTCGATAAAAGTCTGAAGCATTGAGGGTGTTTGCAATGTCAATGATCTCGATGTTCGTTTCCGGATCGGAAAATTCTGTTTCAACGATTTGTCTTGCTTCTTCGAGATCGAATCCCGGGAAATAGCGTCCTGCAAAAATGCTTTTGTCGGGTATAAAGGCGAATCGGATGTTTTCGATGCCCCATTCGGTTAGGTTTTGTTCTACCTTTTTTATCTTGCGAAGCGACTGTTTCCATTCTTCTTCCTTTATTTTTTCGAATTTCCCGGCACCCGAATTCCCAAGGTAAAGACCATTTTTATCGGTTTGAAAAAACACATGAAAGGTTGTTTCGGTGTGGAGGGTACGGAATGCTTTGCGAAAGGCAAAATTGTCTGCTGCCCAAAGTTCAAAATCGTCCATGAATTTGGTTTTGGCAACAGATTCTGCTGTAATCTTCGGAAACTTTTCGGCGGGACGACGTTCGTCCGTTAAAATTTCCGGCGGGGAAATAAGGCGATTCAAGATGAAAAATCCACCGAGCACAAACAGAAAAACGATGGTGATGAGCATGCCACGCAGTTTCTCTTTTTTCTCGTCGTGCATGACTTCGCCTCCTTCCTCTAAAACCGAAAATAGATGAACGGATTAAACGAGCCATCTACAAAATGTCCCGTTACAACAAAAAGCAGTGCAAGGAGAATACCTGCTTCGCAAAGAATCCCCATCGTCGGTTTTCTTTCCGAGAATTTTCGGGCGAGTCTTGCCGGAATGGGCGTTGCGCCAAGGATTGCTACGAGGAGTAGAACGGCGTAGCTCCGCAGGTAATACATAGCTTCCTCTCCAACGAACTCTCCGGTGCCAGACTGTCCGAAGAGCCGTGCAATTTCTTCAAAGGCGGTAGATATCCCATCCGCATCGAAAAATGCCCAGCCGATCAGAAAGATGAAAAAGGTATAGAGATGAGCCAGAAAGGCAGGTGCTTTGCTTAAAAGATTGCCCCACAGATATTTTTCGGCAATTAGGACGATGGCATAATACAATCCCCAGAAGATAAACGTCCAACCCGCGCCGTGCCAAAGTCCGGTTAAAATCCAAACGAAAAGAATGTTTGTTATGTGGCGCAGTGGTCTCACGCGATTTCCGCCGAGTGGAATATAGATATAGTCTCGAAACCATCCGGACATGGAAATATGCCAACGACGCCAAAAGTCGGTTGCACTTCTGGCGATGTACGGATAGTTGAAATTTTCCTTAAAACGAAATCCAAACATTCTCCCGATGCCAATTGCCATGTCGCTGTAGCCGGAAAAGTCGAAATAGAGCTGCAGGGCATAGGCACAGAGAGACAGCCACGCAAACAGCACGCTCCGGTCATCCTCGCTTTTGTAAATTTGTACCAGCTCACCCAGCGTGTTCGCGAGTAGAACCTTCTTCGAAAGTCCGAACACAAAGCGTCGCACGCCATAGGCAAAATTAGCAAGGGTATGCTCGCGCTTTGTCAGTTGCGCTGAAATGTCCACATAACGCACAATAGGACCTGCTATGAGCTGTGGAAAGAGCGTTACATAGGTTGCAAAGGTAAAAACATTTTTTTGAAGAGTGGCATTCCCACGATAAAGATCGATATCGTAGGAAAGAATCTGGAAGGTGTAAAAGCTGATGCCGATGGGCAGGGCGATACGTAATGCAACCGTATTGAGACCAAATAGGGTGCAGAAGCTTTCGACAAAGAAATCGGCATATTTGAAATAGCCAAGACATAGACCGGCGACGAGTATGGCACCGATGAGTGCAGCGCGTTTTTGCCCCGGACGGTCTTGGTAACGATGAATGAGCATGCCGAAAAACCATCCGGAAAACGCTTGGACAAGCATGAGAAGCACATAAATCGGTTCGCCCCATGCGTAAAAAAAGATGCTGGCTGCGAGCAAGGTCATGTTCCGTGCAACAAGCGAACCCTGTCGCATGGGCATCAAAAAATAGACCGCCAATACGATAGGGAAGAAGTAGTAAAGAAAACTAATGCTGGAAAAAAGCATGACTGATGCGGAACGTTTGCCTACTCGCCTTTATAGAACACATTCGGTTCGCCTACATTATCTTTTGACAAATCTGTGAATGCAGTGACAATGGCTTCGCTCTGTGCGGTGCTGCTCACCGCAAGAAGGACATAGGAACCCGAATCAATGACCGTGCAATTTTCCGGACGGACGCAAATCCATTTCCCGGGATCAAAGTTTGTTGCAACGAGTTCTTTAACAGTTGCTGCATCCTCGAAAGATTTGCAGCGAATCAGCACGACCTCAAACGCAGTGGTGCTCAACATGCCTTGTACGCCATAGGCGTCTTCAACATAGGATACAAAGTCTTCCGGAGAGAGCCCGGTCATCCCTGTTGCATTTTCTTTTGTGATGAGACTCGGACCGGTCATAGGTAGCTTATCGTTATCGCCAAGGGTGGCGTCAACAGTTTGTGTGATGGAGTTCATGATATCGGAAAGGTTACCTTCGATTGTGTCACTTTTCGCTTTTTCAGATTCCCCGCAGGCCGCCAATAGAAAGATAAGGCTGAATGCGAGTAGCATTGCGAAGTACTTTTTCTTTTGTTTCACCATTTCAATACCCCCTGAACATAGATTACCCGATGACCATTGATTTTGAGTTTCTGGCTCATACATCTATTATACATCAGGTATTCGCCTCATGTGACAAAGGAATAAATCGGACGTCTTCTTATTCGTGACGGATTGCTTCGAGCGAAGAAATCTTCACCGCGCGATTTGCCGGTGCAATGCCCGAGATCAGTCCGACAATCGTTGCAAAGACAAGCGAAAACAGGTAAAGCCATAGGGGAATAATCGAGAGTTTTGCATCCGGCACCTGTGAGGTAAGACCACCGAGCCCGAATGCGGAAGCAATGTCAAAGTCGCTCTGAATTTGCAAAAAGGAAAGGATCTGGGAGATATGATTCAAAACAAAGCTGAGCAAAAAACTGATCATACAACCGGCAATTCCCCCGACAAATCCAATGGCACCTGACTCAACAAGAAACATCCCTCGAATGTTCCCAAGACTGCAACCGAGCACCTTCATCACGCCGATTTCCCGTGTGCGTTCCGTAATGGCCATCGTCATGGTGTTCATGATGTTTAATGCAGCAACAAACAGGGAAATCGCCGCCAAGCCACCAAGCATGAGCTGTGTTTGTGCTACCTGCCCCATGAGCTGATCTCTCGTTTCGCTAAGCGAGCTAATCTGATAACCAATTTCCTTGATCTGCTTTTCCGCATCTGCCATGTTGTCTACGTCATCAATCTTCACAAAGACAGAGTCGTAGCCCTCCACGGTTCCTTCCTGACCACCATAGGCATAACTGACCATTCCACCACCGCCGCCAGAGCTGCTGCCCACCGCGCGTTTATGGTCTTTCTCGAGTTTTTTCATGTTGTCGAGGCTCATGATGAAGGAGTTGCTTACCATCCAGTCATTCATACTTCCTTTGATCATGCCGACCGGCACCAGTTCGTAGTCTTTGTATTTTATTTCCTGCCGGGTTTCGTCATAGCCGACTTCCATGCGGAATGTCAATTTCGAATGCATGACATCAAAGAAAAAATCATCCGGGTTTAGCAGGGTTCCGTTCTCGTCATAGTTTGGAAGGTTGGTTATTTCTATGTAGTTTTCGTCGTACATCGGGGATTTCATGCTGTTTGGCGAAGACCAGCTTTTTTTGGCGTCTCGGAACGAAAAAGGTGTCTGATTCCCAATGAGAATGGGGATTCGGTTTCCCATGCCACTGCCGGCAATATCAAAATTTCCTGTTTCCAGTTCATAGCCCATGGCCTCAAGTGCCGTTGGGTCAACACCGACGATCATTGCCCCTTCTGCCAAATAACGATTCCCCGACCCGGCGGCAATGTTGCCGTAAAATTCAGTTGTTTGATACATTGGCGTCGCACCAACAACATGCGGAATTTCGCGAAACTGTGCGACCATATCATCATCTAAATCGGGCGTTCCGCTCTGCGCACCCCATCGCATCACTTCGATCTTTGTTAAATCTCCCCAGCCTTTCAGCATGTCGTCTGTCGCGCGGTTGACAGCGATGCCAAGAGAAATCATGACCACAATCGCACAAACGCCGACAACCACACCAATGATTGTCAAAATGGTACGACCTTTTCTCCTTCGGAGATTGTCCGTTGAAAACTGGAAAAGATCTAAGAGTCGCATACTCTATTCATCCTCCAGATCAAAACTTTCATCTTCTATTTTTGCTGCGGCACGTTTCTTGCGGATGATGCGGATGGTGAAAAACGCAGCAGTTGCCACGGCAAGACCAATGAGAATCCATACCCAGACCGGAATCTTTCCGTTGCTCTGTGTCTCTTCGGGGAAGATTTCTTCCCCCGTAAACTCTCCACCGTCCATGCCTTCTTCAACTTGCACGACGAACTCGTAGAAGAGCTCCTTTTGCTCGCCACGAATATTTTCGTAGGTAATGCGTACTTTCCCTTTTTGCTCTCCAGGCTCGTCTGCCATAATCGTGAAATCGACGGTCTTTTGTTCTCCACCTGCAATATGTCCGACATATTGTTTGCCTTCGCTGTTCGTGAGCCCATCGCCGATGATCTCGGCAGAGACATTGCTTATGGTTCCGCGTCCCTGATTGACGAGTGTAATGGATCCATAGCCCGATCCGTCATCGAAACCTGCCGTCAAGAATTCCGGCAATTGTGCACTGAATACGCTGAATCGTTCCGGTTGCAATATGGGCACGGCAACTTCAGCTTGTGCGGAAATGGGTTCACCGCTAATGGCGTTTACGCCACTGATGGACAGTTGAACCGAATAGCTTCCTTCCGCCGTATCAATGCCTGGGGATAGGCTGTACGTGATCGGAATGTTCTGCCCGGGTCCCACAGTTCCAATGTATTGTAAGCTCGCGCCGTCTTGCAATGAAATCTCTTTTGGAGGAAGAATTGTAATCGTCACGTTTTCAACGTTGTTTTGTCCGTTTGTTGCGAGTAGCGTTGCCGAAAGCGTAAAGCTCGTGCCTGCATAGACCGATTCTGTTCCATAACTTGAGGACTTTAAAACAAAGCTCGTCGTTTTGCTGACACCGGGATTTACGTCCGGCGTAGAGGGAGCAGGCGCCGGATCCGGTGCGGGTGGGGCAACATATTCAACGCATTGGCTTATGTCTAGGGATAAACGTTCCACTGCAGTTGGTTTGTTTGGTGTGATGTAAGAGATGTCGCATTTGAAGGAATTTCCGGTTCCGGAGTACGTTAGACCGGGGAAGGTCAAATCAAAGGCAGCAGGGCTCGAGATGGGCGTTGAAACGCTTTGTGTCGAAAAAGACGCGGAGTTCGTGCGTGCGGTTGCCCTTGCCGCAGAAGTGATGCGATCATCAGAGACATGCAGCACAAGGCTAATCTTGTCTCCTTTTTGAATCGCTCCCGTATAAGGCGAACCTGATGTAGTATCGCCTTTATAGATTTCGTAACCTGTAATTACGAGTCCCTGATCGGCCGCGTGCACCGGCTGTATATGCCCAGAGGAAAGCATGAGCACAAGGCTAAACGCCACAAGAATCGTCCCAATTTTATGAATCCGTTTCCGCATTTTAAAATTCTCCTGTTTCTGATGTTTCTGAAAATAAAATTCTTCTGTTTTCTTCGATTTCCGTTTCCGTTTGGATTTTGTTTTCAATGACTTTCCCGTCGAGAAGGGTGATGATTCGATTTCCACAGGCCGCAAGTTTTGGCTCGTGCGTGACCATGACAAAAGTTGTTCCATGCTTTTTCACGCGAGCGAGCATAGCCATGAGCACCTGCTTGGTTGTGTGTGTGTCTAAATTTCCGGTGGGCTCATCGGCAAAGATGACCTTGGGTTTTGTTACGAATGCGCGAGCAATGCCAACACGTTGTTGTTGCCCGCCACTCATCTCAGATGGTTTGTGTGTTGCACGGCTCTCTACGCCCATCTGGGAAAGCACCTTCTTTGCACGATGAAGGCGTTCTCTCTTTGGTCTTCCGGAGATCATCAGCGGGAGCGCGACATTTTCTACCGCTGTAAGCTGCGGCAATAAATTGTAACTCTGAAAAATGAATCCGAGATTTTGCCTACGAAAATTTGCGAGCGTATTTTCGCTCATCGTCGTGATGTTTTCTCCGGCGATTTCGACAATGCCACGTGTCGGCTTTTCAAGACCTGCAAGCATGTTGAGCAAGGTGGATTTGCCACTGCCGCTCTGTCCGACAATGCAACAAACCTCTCCCTGAGCAATCTGCAGGTTGATATTCGCAAGGGCTACAACTTTTTCTTTTCCAATAACGTAGACCTTGCGTAAAGCCTCTGTATATATCATTGTGTCCAAAACAGACACCCTTTCCTTTAGGGTAGGGGTATTCGCATGACAATCTTAACAACATCCTACCAACATATAATCATTTACAAATTTCATTTATTACCCTTAGTATACACGTGGGGCGAGATGAATCATAGGATAAGTTAGAAAGTTGAGGCTATTTTTTAGGTTTGACGAGAGACAAAAGCGTCTGTAAGCCTTTTGTCCAATCGGAAAAGCCAATAGGAATCAGAGAATAATTGCGTACGGCAGCTGCATATGTATAGTTGGCAAACAAGATACGTATCCCCTCTAAATCAAGCGGTTCAATGCGTCCTATGTCGATGAGTCGTTGGAGAACCGGAATGACGATGGAATCCGGTAGTTGGAGGAGACACTTGTTGATAAAGTCTGCGCTGCGTTTGTCTGAACGTGATTCGCCTATCGCAATCGCAACGATGCGATCCAGGGTTTCCCGCGTACCTTCTTCATAGTAAAAGACAAATTTCGAAAACAATTCCGGGAGCGGTGCTGTCTCACAAAGTGCAAGAGCTGCCTCTGTATCCGGCAGATAGAGTTCTCGCTGCTTGTTGAAAAAGTCGTACATGGCATCTAAGAGGCTATCTTTTGATGGGAAGTGATTGTAAATGGCAGCGACAGAAATACCGACACTTTTTGCAATATCGCGCATGGACACGCGGGCGAAACCGAGATCAGAAAATAACTTGACGGAAGCATCAAAAATTTTCTTTTGTGTAGTTGGATTTTCGTTTTGCATATGAGCCTATTCCTAAAGAATAATTAATAGAGGTTTCTTGTTATTGTAAATATAACACATTTTCCGAAATTGCACGAGGCGCGTTTTCACGCGCCTCGTATGATCTTTTAGAAGTTGATTGAATCTTTATTGAGAGTCGGGTGTATTTTCCAAATAAGGTTCCTGCTCGGAAAGGTTTTCATTCAGATCTTTCAATTTTTTTTGGTGCTTCCGAAGCCCAAAACCTGCTGCGATGAGCGCACAACAAGCGACAATCAAGACGATAAACAGTGCATCCCGTGAGAAATCATCACCCGTATTCGGATTCTTTCCATGTTTTACCGTGGAACCTTTTCCCGGAGGATCTACGGGAGGATTCGTTGTGCCCGGTGGGGTTATTCCGGGAGGTGTTGTTCCTCCTGGGGGCGTTGTTCCCCCCGGCGGCGTATAGGTGTTGACGTAATCGATTGCAACAAAACCGGTATCGTCTGTTATGCCGGAAACTGTACCGTTTGCTTTATCAGACGTATAACCTTCAGCGTCATAAGCACTTTCTACGATTTGATAGGTGGTTCCGGATGGTATACCTGTAAATATTGCAGATTCACCATGTTTTAGCGTGAACGTGCCACCGTTTTGGAAAGCTGTGCCATTCAAGAGTACACCTGCGATATTTACATTCTGCGCATCTGTGAATGTCGCCGTAAAAGAGAACTCTTTGTTCTCATCTCCTCCGTTTGCAACATGCTTCGTCAACTTAAGCATATCGGGAATTACCACTTTGAGAAACAAGGGTGTATTGCCGTCAACGCGTGCCAATCGAGCCATGCGTTGATAGTTCTCACCCGTAGTGGGATTTGTGATCTGTGACTCTAAGTAGCGCACTTCGTAGCCGTTGTACGGACCTTCAAACTTAAGAAGTGTTTCAGTTTGTGTCGGATAACCCGTAATGCGCATTGTGTTGTCGAAAGGAGAAATGTGAAACCCGGCAAGATCCACGGATTTCAAAGTGTTCGTGGTCCAATCTAGCCCAAACACGCCGTTTGTGTCTTCAATTTCCGTAAAGTGAAACCCGTTGAGGTCTAACTGTAGCGGAAACTTTTGTGCATCGGCTTCCGTTTTGGCAAAGAACGAAGGGAATATTCCTTTTGAGAGATGATCGGCAAAATCCCCGCCGGAATCAACAAAGTCTGTTGCATCTTTGAGCAAGGCGCGGCCTATTCTTCCAACCTCAAGCGTCGGTGCAAAAGCTGCTGTATTGGCAAAGTCGCCGGTCTCCGGAAAGAGTACCGCGTCGAGTGCGGCATCATCTGTCAATAAATCTTCGGCGATGAGCCATACGGCTAACTGGGTTGCCGTCTGTCGTTTGACGCTTTCCTCGTCCGTTCCCCAGATTTGTTGTCCATTCAAAAGGACGTAGGTTAGCAGTTTCTGCTTCCTAACATCGCTGAAATTTGATGGTGGCGACGAGGATTCGTCCGGATTTTGCATGTAAGCATGTCGAGCAATTTCGATACAATAGATCGTATGGTAATCGAGCGTTGAATAGTAGCATGGATTTGGTGCTGCTTTTGCATAGTCCGAAAACGCCTGAGGCAGGTTTGCGATGCCTTCGTGATGAAAGTTGCCATAGGTTGGGGCGAGTGCAGACGGAACTCCTGCGGAAACCCAATCGTTCGTTGCTGCATACGATTGGGTCGGAAAGATCATTGTTGCTGTAAGTATGAGGCTTGCAATAAGAGCGCAAGCATAAATTTTCATGAGGGGATAACCTCGCTTTGCAGAGAGCAATTTCATTTTTTTACCTCCAATTTTCAGGGGATTTGTGAAATCCCCGAAGTGCATTCTGTTTCAACAAGAGGGTAGAACAAGAAGAAAAGACAAATACATTAACTAACGTTCGTTCACAATATATCACAACTTTACTTTCTTCTGCAAGTATCTATTTGGCATTTCATTGTGAAAGAGGAAATTTCCTGAGAGAATCCATTCGAATACAAACAACCGCCATAGAATGTCCTATAAGATCATAGAAACAGTTCTTGGCGGTATATACAGCGTAAATCGACAGTGGGGAGATTTTTATTTGATGGTTTTGGAGATTGCTCGGAACTGTTCCGATTTGCTGTCATTGTCAAGAAGTTCAAACAGAACAGATTCAACATTGACGGGAACGATTCCCTCTTGTATTGCGCGATTGATTGCCACTTTCTTGCTTTGTTTTTTTCTGGATGTGATGGCGTCAGTCACGAGAAATACTTGATAACCCGCATCCAAGAGGTCAAGACCGGTCTGCAACACACATACATGTGCCTCAATGCCTCCGATCACGACATTTTTTCGGCCACTGTCTGCGAGTGCTTTTACAAAGGATGGTTCTGCCATTGCACTAAAGCTTTCTTTTTCAATATGCGTAAAGGACGTTGCAGCATTCCGTATTTCCGCAACAGATTCGCCGAGCCCTTTTGTGTACTGTTGGGTGACGAGATAGGGAAGACCAAGAATCTCAAACCCTTTTAAAATATTTGACGCTGCAGTAAGGGTATTTTCTTTGTCGTCCATTGCCGGAACAAGACGTTCCTGGAAGTCAATCAGAACAAGGATGGTATCATTTTTTTTAATTCTTTTGGACATTTTTGCCTCCTAAGCTAAAGGGAATTGCTCGAACGCTGTTTTGCGCATATCGATCAATAATTGGTAAATAATTCTATGTCACTCTTTCATAAATATTATATAATAATTATAACTTATTGGTTTATCAAAAAAACAACCAGAAATGACTTTGCCAATTCACCTCACTCGACATTTTAAGTATAAGCATAGAATGGATATACAAGGATTCGAAAGAAAGGTTCGCAAATGGGTAATTTAGATAAAAAATATATTGATTTGGATTCTGCGCTTGCACGCTTAGGCGGGAACATCAATCTTTACCACAAGTTGCTGGAGAAGTTCGAAAGCAGTTTTGATATGCTCGAATTTGAACATGCACTGCAAGTTAAGGATTACGAAAGTGCAGGAGGGATCGTGCATATCGCAAAAGGGGTCGCCGGAAATTTGTCGTTGGATGCTTTTTATAAGGCGAGTCAGGATCTTATGGACCAATTACGCGAAGGAAGTGCGCCGAATCAGGAGCAAGTAGAACTGTTCAAACAATATTTTAAAGAGACCATATCGGCGATTCAAGAATATCTCGCATAAGCTGTTTCATTTCGAGAATGAACGAGTTATTTTTCGGTTTTAAAAATCGATTTGTTTTCGTAGTGGGAGGAAAGTCATGAATATAGAAATACGATACTTATCAAAGTCGGGCAACACAAAAAAGGTCGCCGATGCGATTGCCGATGCTCTCGACTTGACTCCCAAGCCCATCACTGAGGCTGTTGGTGCGGATACCGATGTCTTGTTTTTGGGCGGAGCGGTCTATGGGTTTGGAATAGATGAGGCACTCAAAACATTTATTCGAAATCTGCCAAACGTCAAAATCGTTGCGGTTTTCAGCACAACTGCGGTTGTCAAATCCGCCTTCCCGCACATCAAATCCGTACTTGATGAAAAAGCGATTCCGGTCGCAGGTGCAGAATTTCATTGCAGAGGTGCCTTCTCGATTCTGCACAAGGGAAGACCGAATGCCACCGACTTGAAAAGAGCAGGAGAATTTGCCCGCGACATTGTCGCGACCTACGGCAAGTGAACTTAGAAAATTCTGCATAA